>NZ_JALT01000011.1:0-7094 GCF_000525585.1 Streptococcus sp. ACS2 | reverse complement strand
TGACGAAATCATGGATGTTGAAATTCCAAACTTCCCACCATTGGTATTTGAATTTGACGAAAAATTGAATGTTGTTTCTGAATACTACCTTGGAAAATAATTATAAAAGATAAAAGGCGGGATTTATTCCGCCTTTTTTTGAGAAGTGACTCTCGGTTCGTCTCACTTTGTAAGGTGAGATGAACCAAGGAGATAATTAGTCTAGAGTTTCGATATACTCCAGTCCCCAACTTTCAATGGCATCTAGGACACCTTGAAATTTTCTACCCATTTCAGTTAGACTGTATTCGACCCGTGGGGGAACTTCAGCATAGACTTTACGCTCCACGATTTTATCCTTCTCGAGCTGTCTGAGGTGTCGTGTTAGAATGGTTTGGGTAATGCCAGGAATTAGACGTTGTAGTTCATTAAAACGCTTAGTCCCCGTACTGAGTTGATAGATGATGACTAGAGCCCATTTGCCTGTTAGTACACGCTGCGTCGTGGCAAAAGGACAAATTCCGTATTCACTGACTTTGGTTACCATAATTCCTCCAATTTTTTTAAAATTATTCTCTTATTTGACAATAATAGTATCGTATTTAATACTATATAACAATAAAGTGCCTACTTTTCTTTTTGTTAGTAAGTGATAAAATTATATCATAAATAAAAGAAACGAGGAGTAACTGATGTCAGTAAATTTAGAAATTTTCAATGCATATAACAATGGTCTTATAACAGGTGATTTTCCAGCTGTTTTTGAGACTATGGCAGATGATATCATCTGGCACCAGCCAGGTCAGCATAGTAATTCCGGTACTGTTGTTGGAAAAGAAGCACTTGGAGCACACTTGGCTAAATTTTCAGAAAAAACAAACGGTACCTTCAAAGTATTGACTAACTGGGTGTCTGAAAATATTGACCTTGTAGTAGCCAATGTGACCTTTGTCGGAACTCGCCCAGACGGCGAGGAACTCAACATGAATGGGATTGATCTTTTTCGCATGGATGATGGAAAGATCAAGGAAGTTTGGCTCTTTTCATTAGATCAAGCAGTAGAAGATGCTTTCTGGGGTTAGACAGTAAATTAATCTATAATCTGAAATGAAATTTGATTTATGGATCGTGATGATGAGCACTCAGCACACACTGATCGTCGTTACGCTTCACTTGATGACTCAGTAATTCCAGATGCTGAAAACTTGAAAGTTACTTTGGAACGTGCCCTTCCATTCTGGGAAGATAAAATCGCTCCAGCTCTTAAAGATGGTAAAAACGTATTCGTAGGTGCACACGGTAACTCAATCCGTGCCCTTGTAAAACACATCAAACAATTGTCAGATGACGAAATCATGGATGTTGAAATTCCAAACTTCCCACCATTGGTATTCAAATTTGACGAAAAATTGAACGTTGTTTCTGAATACTACCTCGGAAAATAAGCTGAGATAAGTAGTTATCATTAACAAATAAAAAGTTGACTTTGGTCAGCTTTTTTCTTTTCTTGAAAATAAATGTAAATAGTGGTCAGAAAAGTCAGTCAATTCAGTAATTTTTCCTTGACTTTCAAGTTGGAAAGATGTATCATATTAACCAAGATACATCGAAAGGAAATGAGTCAAATGACATTCGCAACTACAACTGTTTTGCTATTGCGTAATGAGGGCTAGTGCAAAAGCATTAGTCCTGTTTGGCTTACCAAGCGGGAGGGAAAAACATCTCGCTTGGGTTTCCGAGTGAGATGTTTTTTTACTACTATCGTTTTTACTTTTAGAAAGAGGATTGTCTATGCGTAAAGTTGAATTTTTTGATACAAGTCTTCGTGATGGGGAACAAACACCTGGAGTTAACTTCTCAATCAAAGAAAAAGTTGCCATTGCTAAGCAACTTGAAAAATGGGGAATTTCTGTAATCGAAGCAGGTTTCCCTGCAGCTAGTCCAGATTCATTTGAGGCAGTAAAACAAATTGCAGAAGCTATGACAACAACTTCTGTTACCGGCTTGGCTCGCTCAGTAAAATCTGATATTGATGCTTGTTATGAGGCTTTGAAAGATGCCAAGTATCCACAAATTCATGTCTTTATCGCAACAAGTCCAATTCATCGTGAGTTTAAATTGAAGAAATCAAAAGAAGAAATTCTTGAAGCTGTAAAAGAGCATGTATCATATGCACGTTCAAAATTTGAAGTTGTTGAGTTTTCACCAGAGGATGCTACTCGTACTGAGCTTGATTTCTTGACTGAAGTTGTTCAAACAGCGGTTGATGCTGGTGCATCATATATTAATATTCCAGATACAGTAGGATTTACGACTCCAGAAGAGTTTGCACGTATTTTTGATCATTTGACTGAAAATATTAAATCAGACCATAAAGTTGTTTTTAGTGTTCACTGTCACGATGACCTCGGTATGGCAACTGCAAATACTTTGACAGCAATTAAACACGGTGCTGGACGTGTACAGGGAACTGTTAATGGTATCGGTGAACGTGCGGGTAATGTTGCTCTTGAAGAAGTAGCTGTTGCTTTGAAAATTCGTGAAGACTTTTTCCAAGCAACAAGTGATATTGTTCTTAATGAAACAATGAATACTTCAGAGCTTGTTTCTCGCTTCTCTGGAATTCCTGTTCCTAAAAATAAAGCTGTTGTTGGTGGAAATGCTTTCTCTCATGAATCAGGTATCCACCAAGATGGTGTTCTTAAGAACCCACAAACTTATGAAATTTTCACACCAGAATTGGTAGGTGTGAAGAGTAACAGTCTTCCTCTTGGTAAATTGTCAGGACGTCATGCCTTTGTTGAAAAATTGAAAGAACTTGAGCTTGACTTTGTGGAAGAAGATATCAAACCACTCTTTGCCAAATTTAAAGTCTTGGCTGGGAAAAAACATGATATTACTGATGCAGATATTCGTGCACTTGTTGCTGGTACAAGTGTAGATAATCCAGAAGGTTTCCACTTCGAAGATCTTCGTTTGACTACTAATGCTGATGAAACAATCACTGCTACAGTAAGCTTGGCTAATGAAGATGGTGAATCTGTTGAATTTTTGGCAAATGGCCAAGGGTCAGTTGAAGCTATCTTCAATGCTATTGACAAATTCTTCAACCAAACAGTTCGCTTGACTTCTTATAATATTGACGCAGTAACTGATGGTATTGATGCGCAAGCGCGTGTACTTGTAACTGTAGAAAATGTAGATACAGATACTATTTTCAATGCATCTGGTTTGGACTTTGATGTCTTGAAAGCATCAGCAATTGCCTATATCAATGCTAATACATTGGTTCAAAAAGAAAATGCTGGTGAGATGGCACGTAAGGTTTCTTATCGTGACCTTCCATAAGCCGAAGAGGAGTTAAACATGACAAAGAAAATTGTAACACTTTCAGGTGATGGAATTGGACCTGAGATTATGGCAGCAGGTCTTGAAGTTCTTGAAAAAGTAGCTTCAAAAATTGGATTTGATTACGACATCGATGCTAAACTATTTGGTGGTGCTGGCATTGATGCCGGGGGTCATCCACTTCCAAAGTCAACTTTGGATGCTGCTAAATCAGCAGATGCTATCCTCTTGGCTGCAATTGGTGGACCTAAATATGACAATGCGCCAGTTCGTCCTGAACAAGGACTTTTGGCCATTCGTAAGGAGTTGAATCTCTTTGCTAATATCCGTCCTGTCCGCATCTTTGATGCCTTGAAACACTTGTCACCTCTTAAACCTGAGCGTATTGAGGGCGTAGACTTCGTCGTTGTTCGTGAGCTCACAGGTGGTATTTATTTTGGTGAGCACATTTTGGAAGAAGATAAGGCTCGCGATATCAATGATTATTCAGCAGATGAGATTCGTCGTATCATGCGTCGTGCCTTCAAGATTGCTCAAGGTCGTGGCAAAAAGGTCACTAGCATTGATAAACAAAATGTTTTGGCAACTTCTAAATTATGGCGTAAGGTTGCTGATGAAGTTTCTTTGGAGTTTCCAGATGTAACCCTTGAACATCAACTCGTTGATAGTGCCGCAATGATTATGATTACCAACCCAGCTCGTTTTGATGTGGTTGTGACAGAAAACCTTTTTGGTGATATCTTGTCTGATGAATCAAGTGTCCTTCCAGGAACTTTAGGTGTTATGCCATCTGCCAGTCACTCTGAAAATGGTCCAAGTCTTTATGAACCTATTCATGGTTCAGCACCAGATATCGCTGGTCAAGGTATTGCCAATCCAATTTCAATGATTTTGTCAGTAGCTATGATGTTACGTGAAAGTTTCAATGAAACTGAAGGGGCAGAATTGATTGAAAATGCTGTTGATAAGACCTTGAATCAAGGCATCTTGACACGTGATTTGGGTGGTCAGGCTTCGACTGCTGAAATGACAGCAGCTATTATTGGCAATCTCTAAAATCATGACACTGAAATTAGTGTTACTAAGTGTTTTGTTGGTATGGAATATTGTCGTCTTATTGGTTTATGGCCTTGATAAACATAAGGCTATCCGACATAAGAGACGGATTTCTGAGAAGGCATTATTATTACAGACACTGATCTTTGGTGGTATTGGTGCCTTTCTAGGTGGGAGACTTTTTAGACATAAAATTAACAAATGGTACTTCAAGCTTTGCTGGCTTATAGGAATTGTTATAGATGTCTTTCTTTTATACCTTATTCTAACAAGACTTTCGGATTAGCTAATCCTTAGATTATAATTGGAGTATTTTATGAGCGGAAAATCAATTTTTGATAAACTTTGGGAACGCCACGTCGTTACTGGAAATGAGGGCGAACCACAATTGATGTATGTGGATCAGCATTATATTCACGAGGTTACAAGTCCACAGGCCTTTCAAGGACTTCGTGATGCTGGACGTAAAGTTCGTCGCCCAGATTTAACTTTTGGTACGACAGACCACAACGTTCCTACGGTTGATATTTTTAACATTCGTGACCTTATTTCTAAAAACCAAATTGATACTTTGGCGAAAAACGTTGAGGAATTTGGTATTGATGCGGCTACCCACGGTACTGCTCGTCAGGGGATTGTCCACATGGTCGGTCCTGAAACAGGTCGTAGTCAACCAGGAAAATTTGTCGTTTGTGGAGATAGTCATACGGCTACTCATGGTGCCTTTGGTGCTATTGCCTTTGGTATTGGTACATCTGAGGTAGAACATGTCTTTGCGACACAATGTTTGTGGCAAGTGAAACCGAAGAAAATGAAGGTTGAATTTGTTGGTAAACCACAGCCAGGTGTTTATTCAAAAGACTTTATTCTTGCACTTATTGCACGCTATGGCGTTGATGCTGGTGTAGGATACGCAGTTGAATATTGTGGTGAAGCTATCGATGCTCTTTCAATGGATGAACGCATGACCATCTGTAACATGTCTATTGAATTTGGTGCCAAGATGGGTCTTATGAATCCAGACCAAAAAACTTATGATTATGTTGAGGGGCGTCCGTGCGCACCTAAGGGTGAGAAATTCGAAGAAGCAGTAGCCGACTGGAAAACTTTGGTTTCAGATCCAGATGCTGAATATGATAAAGTGATTACTATTGATGTTTCAGAATTGGCACCTATGGTTACATGGGGAACTAACCCTGAAATGGGTGTTGAGTTTGATCAACCATTCCCAGAAATCAAGGACTTTAATGATGAACGTGCCTACGAGTATATGGACGTTAAGCCTGGTGAATATGCTAAAGATATTGATCTTGGCTATGTCTTCATTGGTTCTTGTACTAACGCACGTCTTAGCGACCTTGAGTTAGCTGCTAAATTCGTTAAAGGAAAACATATCTCACCGACATTGACAGCTATTGTTGTTCCAGGTTCGCGTCCAGTTAAGAAAGAAGCTGAACGTCTTGGTTTGGATAAAATTTTCATGGATGCAGGATTTGAATGGCGCGATCCAGGTTGTTCAATGTGTCTTGGTATGAACCCAGACCATGTTCCAGAAGGTGTGCACTGTGCATCTACAAGTAACCGTAACTTCGAGGGACGTCAAGGATATGGTGCTCGTACTCACCTTTGTAGTCCAGCAATGGCAGCAGCTGCAGCAATCGCTGGTAAATTTGTAGATGTCCGCGATATGCCAGAAGTTCAAGCATAAGGGAGAAGATAATGGAAAAATTTACCGTCTATACAGGGAAATCAGTACCTTTGATGAATGATAACATCGATACGGACCAACTCATTCCCAAACAATTCTTGAAAGCTGTTGATAAAAAAGGTTTCGGTAAGAATTTGATGTTTGAATGGCGTTACCTTAATGATGATTACGATGAAAATCCTGATTTCGTCTTCAATAAACCTGAGTATCGCGATGCGACCATTTTGGTTACTGGTGATAACTTTGGTTCGGGATCATCTCGTGAACACGCTGCATGGGCATTGGAAGATTACGGTTTCCGTTGTGTTATTGCTGGATCATTTTCAGATATTCACTATAACAATGAATTGAAGAATGGTATGTTGCCAATCGTTCAACCCTTGGAAGTACGTCAAAAATTGGCTGCTCTTCCTGCAGGTGAGGAAATTACGATTGACCTTCCAAACCAAGTGATTAAATCTTCAGCAGGAGAGTTTCCATTTGATATCGATCATGAGTGGAAACGTAAATTGGTTGAAGGGCTTGACGATATTGGAATCACTCTTCAATATGAAGATTTGATTGCTGCCTATGAAAAACAACGCCCATCATATTGGCAATAAGAAACAATGATGTGTTTGTAAAATAATAATGAGGACTTAAAAGAATGGGATAAGGACAATGTTTAAGGTGTTGTTCTATCGGCTCTTTGTCAACTGTAGTGGGTGACGAAAAGCTAACATCTAGAGAGGACCTGATAGGTCTTCTCTTTTTTTATGTTCAGAGTGATGAAGACACGTTTCTTAAAGTTGATGAAGTTTCTAAAACCGAAGCCCAACCGTTTGATGTCTTTAATCAACTTATTAGTTGCTTCAAGTTTGGCATTTGAATAGTCTGTTTCTAGCGCATTCTTGATGTATTGCTTGTGTCTAAGAAAAGTCCTAAAGACCGTTTGAAAGTAGTGATTGACCTTGCTTATATTCTCCTCTATGAGTTCAAAAAACTCATCCCCCCTCTTCTCCTG
>NZ_JALT01000010.1:0-3917 GCF_000525585.1 Streptococcus sp. ACS2 | reverse complement strand
TTCTGAGTTTGACTCGGATTGTGATGTCGATGTTGATTCACTTTCTGAAGTAGAAACTGAGTTTGACTCGGATTGTGATGTCGATGTTGACTCACTCTCTGAAGCAGAAACTGAGTTTGACTCAGATTGTGAAGCTGATGTTGACTCACTCTCTGAAGTCGAAACTGAGTTTGACTCGGATTGTGATGATGATGTTGATTCATGACTCGGATTGTGATGATGATGTTGATTCACTTTCTGAAGTAGAAACTGAGTTTGACTCAGATTGTGATGCTGAAATTGAGGCACTCTCTGAGGCTGACTCTGAGTTTGACTCAGATTGTGAAGTTGATGTCGATTCACTTTCTGAAGTTGAAACTGAGTTTGATTCGGATTGTGACGCTGATGTCGATTCACTCTCAGAGGTAGAAACTGAGTTTGATTCTGATTGTGAAGCTGATGTCGACGCACTTTCTGAAGCTGAGACTGAATTTGACTCTAACTGTGATGCGCTCACTGATGCACTTGTTGAGGCACTTTCAAAAAGACTTTCTGAAACACTCTCTGAAAGGGATGCTGATGCTTCCTCTGATTGAGAAAGAGAAGATGAGACAACCTCTGACTCAGATGCTGAAACTGATGCAGATTCTACCTTACTTGTTGATACAGATTGAGACTCTACTGTTGAAGTACTTTCTACGATGCTTTGAGATGTACTTAAAGATGCACTCGTTGTATCTGCTTCAGACTCTGACTCGATAACCTGACTACCATTAAAGAAATTAACGCTAGTCTTATCAGTCTTAGCTGCAAAAGGTGAGAATGTGAAGGATGTGTCATCACCAGTGATTTTAGCAGTCCAAGTCGATGTTAAGCCATAACCATTCTTGGCCTGAAAACCATTCATTTGGAAATTTTGTCCCCAACTGTAACCGCCATTATCCGTTGTTACTGGTGTTGTATAAGGTGAAGGTGTAGTTCTTTGAGTACCGTCTGAATTAGTAATATAAGTTGTTACACTTGTCGGAGGAGTAAGTCCTGTACCTAGAGTAAACATCTTTTGGAATGTTGTTCCAGTATTATAGATAGCATACCCAGAAGACAAGGCTGATGGTTTCTCAACAGTTGACGTTGCTGGATTATCATATGAGGTAGTGTAGACAAAAGTAAGGTTTGAGCCGTCATTTGTCACTTTCAATGTATAGTAAATTGGAACATTATAGTTTGAGTCTGTTCCAGTTCCTGTATAAACCTTAGTTTCACCAGTCGCTAGGTTAAGGTTTGAAGTGATAGCTGGTGTGCCATTCACTGTAGAGTTTCCATTGAAACCAGCATTTGTCAGCTTGGTCATCATGTTATCGACGGCATTACCAAGACGCTCACGCTGTTCTGCGTAAGCTGCGTTTGTTGCTGATGCTGCGATCAATGTCGTTGACTTAGTAACTTCTTCTTGAACGGTTGTAATAGCCGTTTGAATTTCAGCCTTAGCAGCTGTGTCTGTCAATTTTGCTTGGTAGTTTTTAGCAATATTAACAAGCAATTCTGCTTCTGAAACGTTTTGGTCCAAAACAGATTTTTCATCATCTTGACTTGCAGTTTCTGAAGCAACTGAGCTTGTTGAAGTTGCTGAATCAGAAGCTGATTCTGAGTTTGAACCACTTGTACTTTCAGTTTGTGATTGGCTATCAGAAGTTGAGTACTCCTTGCTGAGTGATGCAGATTCAGAGATAGCTTGTGACAATTCAGCAGAAATTGATTGAGACACAGATTGTGATACTGAAACTGATGCTTCTGTGCTTGCTTGGGCATCAACTGAAGAGCTTGTAGACTCTTGGCTTGTTGATGCTACTGCTGAAGTTTCAGAAGCTGGTGCTGCACTCAATACCACTGACTCAGAGTTGACCGCCACATCTTGATTAGCAGTTACTTGGCTTTCCAAAGCTGGTGTTGTCGTTTCTTCCGCTTGAGCAGTGTAAGTAGCTACTGCTCCTCCAGCCACTGCACCCGCTGTTGCAATTCCTTTAAGGAGAGATTGCCCTGAGAGAAGCGGTGTTTTCTCCTCGACACTCTGTGCTGAAACTGATGGTGCGTCTGCCCCACCTTTAACAACCTTGAAAAGTCCAAAGTTGGATGTCGCAGCACGAAGCCATTGCTTACCTGATTTAATCAATTTAAAACGAGTCACGCGATCAGTTTCGCGATATTCCCCTTCGTTCCTTCTAAAAAACATATCTACTCCATTCTTGTTTTATGAATTAAAACTTACCGATAAATTTTATCATAAAATTCTTGTAAGCTCTAATACAAACTCTTATTTCCCTCAAAAAAATTGCAAACGCTTTATGCTGTATAAATACTGAAAATATTTTTTTCATAGAATTTTCACCCACCTTACATTTTGTAAAATAAAACTTAAAGTTGTCTTAAAATTCAAAGTATACTTCTTCCACATCTAAGATTTTAGCTTACTAAACTAAGCCTTTACTATCTAATACTAAGCCTAAATGAGACTTAGACTAACATTTAAGACACCCTCTCTCATTTTCAAACACGACAAAAAGACACATCCCATATCGGAATGTGTCTTTTTTAGAACGAAGCTAATCGGCTTATTCTTACTTAAGAGTAGTTAGTTTTTATTAGGACTAGTCACTCATAAGTTTTAGGGGTAAGTCGAAGGAATATTATTCCTCAGTTTTTTTGCGTTTTGCCGCAAGAGCCAATCCAGATGCAGTTGCAAGCAATCCAAGAGCTGCTGTAGCTGCTACGTTAGACTCTTCACCAGTGTTTGGCAATTGTGCCATTTCTTGTGCAGGTTTAACTGGAGTAGCTTTAGCTGGAGCTTTAGGAGCTGGATCAACTGGTTTACCTGGAGTTGGTTGTTCAGGTTTACCTGGAGTTGGTGTTACTGGTTTTTCTGGAGTTGTATCGACAAGTTTGTAAACGTAAGTTACGTTCTTATCACCTTCGATAACTTTACCAGTTACTGGGTCAGTTGTTGTCAAGTGACCATCACCATCTACAGAACCTACTGGGTAGTTACCTTGTGGTACCAATTCGTAAACTTTACCATCAGCAGTAACAATTGTCTTAGGACGGTTATCAATTACTGTATCGTAATCTTTACCTACAGGTTGACCAAATTCATCTGTTACAGATTGTTTGATAGTGTTACCATTTTCATCTACATAGTGAACGTAAACATTACCCTTAGGTTGTGCTGGTTGTTCTTTAAGTTTGTAGATGTAAGTAACATCTTTACGTCCTTCGATAACTTTACCTGTTGTAGCGTCTGATGACTCAAGGTGACCTTGTCCATCAACTTTACCTACAGTGTAGTTACCTGCTGGTACCAATTCGTAAACTTTACCATCAGTTGTTGTGATAGTCTTAGGACGATTGTCTACTACTGTATCGTAGTCTTTATCGACTGGTTGATCTTTTTCATCAACAACTGAAGTCTTGATTGTGTTACCTTCAGTATCTTTATAGTGAACGTAAACGTCACCTTTCACTTCTTTGTAGACGTAAGTGATGATTGAACGTGGTTTATCAACTTTACCTTTAATTGGGTCAGATGATTCAAGGTGTCCATCGCCATCAACTTTACCTACTGGGTAGTCACCTTTCGGTACGATCTTGTATGTCTTACCGTCTGGAGTCTTGATTGTCTTAGGTTTTTCACCTTCCTCAGTTGTGTTATATGGAGTATCATATGGTGAGTTTGGTGTGTCTTGACGAGGTTTCTTGATTTCTTTACCTTTTTCGTCTACGTAAGTGATGATTACGTCACCTTCTTTAGGTTTCGTTGGATCTTCTTTAAGTTTGTAGACGTAAGTTACGTTCTTATCACCTTCGATAACTTTACCTATTGTAGCGTCATCACCTGTCCAGTGACCTTGTTCGTCGACTTGACCTACTTTGTAGTTACCTGCTGG
>NZ_JALT01000009.1:0-202559 GCF_000525585.1 Streptococcus sp. ACS2 | reverse complement strand
TTCTTATTCAGTTCTCAAAGGTCTTTGTCTCTCTTAAGACAACTTCTATATTCTAGCAAATCTAGAATACCTTGTCAACACTTTTTTGAAGTTTTTTTACTTCTCGTGTCCGCTATCTCTCGCGAAACAGCTTATTTATAATATCATCTCTAGCTTGTCTTGTCAATAACTTTTTTTAAAGTTTTGGAACCTTTTCAAGTTTGTGGCAAGTCAGTTAAGACAACTTTTATATCTTATCACCCAAATCAATACTTGTCAATAGGGTTTTTTGAAAAAAAATAAAGGAAGCATGTCTCTCAACCTACTTCCCTTCTTTTTTAATTATTTAGCTTCAATCAAACCGTAGTTTCCGTCTTCTCGTTTATAGAGAACGTTAGTTGTATGATCTTCACTATCGGTATAGATAAAGAAGTCATGACCCAACAACTCCATTTGAAGGATGGCTTCTTCAACATCCATTGGTTTCAACTCAATGTTTTTAGTTCTTACAACTTCAACAGTTGGTGCTTCTTCAACTTGTTCGTTATTAAAATCAGCTGAGAATACTTCTCCTGTTGGAACTTTTTCGCGATGCTTACGTGCAATTTTTGTTTTGTTTTTACGGATTTGTCTTTCAATCTTATCCACCACCAGGTCAATAGAACCATACATATCTTGCGAAACATCTTCTGCTCTTAGTGTTACAGAACCTGTTGGAATAGTAACCTCTACTTTAGCTGTCTTTTCGCGATAAACCTTAAGATTTACACGTGCGTTCAATTCTTGGTCTTCGTTGAAGTATTTTTCAACTTTGCTAAGTTTACTTTCAACATAGTCACGAAGTGCTTCAGTTACTTCGATGTTTTCGCCACGGATACTATATTTAATCATAAAAGACCTCTTTCTCGCTTGTTAGCGTTTTCTTTATCTATATTATATCCTTTTCATGAAAATTTGCAAGGATTTTTATTATCTAGCTAGTGAAAAGGTCAAAACTTCTTTAATACCTATAGCTTCTAATAGTTGAACCATATGATATAAAGTGGATCCTGTTGTATAGATATCATCCACTATAATAATCTTATCTGGTACATCTATACCTTTCTTGAGACAGAAGGCATTATCTTGACTTAAACGCTCCTTGCGTGTTTTTGATGATTGCTTCTCAATATCTCTTTTCTCAAAGATATCCTGATAGGGAATTCCCTCTATTAATCCCTCAACTTGGTTGAATCCTCTTTCTACCAAGCGTTCTTCCGACAATGGGACCGGCACTATGGTATAACCTTTTTTAAAAAATGGTTTTAAATTATTTTTTATATCTTTTTGAAATGTTTTTCTAAGACAATAGTCTCCCATAAATTTATAGCGGCTAAAATAATCTTTCATGTTTTCTTCATAGCGATAAATGGCAAGGTGCTTAGGAATATAGCCTTTTTTCATCCAAAGTTTACAATCAATACAGGTATCTCTATGTAACTCCTTATTACAATTTTGACATCTTTCTTTTGAAAGTTTTTTAAACTGATTTTTACAAGATACGCAGGAGTACTCTTCTCTTTGGTTAAACATAATCAGGTCTCTTAATTTTGGCACTGATTCAATCCAGTCATTACATAGTAGACACTTCATTGTTAAATCCTCCTTTTTTATTCATAACCTTTATTTCTTCTCGACAACGAAGCATTGATTTGGATAGTCCTTCATGAAAGAAATAAAGCTTTCCCGTCGGTCTATCTGGGGATCTTCCAACTCGACCTCCTATCTGAATAAGACTCGAACTAGTGTATAAGTGATGATTTGCCATACAAACAAAAACATCTACTTGTGGAAAGGTTACCCCACGTTCAAGGATAGTTGTTGTCACTAAGATGGATAACTCTTTTTCCCGGAACTGCTCTACGGTAGCTGAACGCTCCTCGCTTTTTGATGAAACAAAGGCCATTTTTTCGTCTGGAAGATATTTTTGCAGAATGCTAGTAAACTTTTCACCTATCGCTATATTTGGAAAAAAGATTAATAGAGGGAATTTGGATTTACGTTGCTTTTTAATCTGATAAACAAGAGGTCTTGGAAGCTTGCCTCTCATTAGAGATTTTTGTAGTCTTCCCTGCCAAAAGAATTTAGGAAGTACTAAAGGATTTCCATGGAAACGTCTAGCAAGGTGATGCTTTTCTAAAGATCCAAGTCGCACTTGCTCCTCTAAAGATAATGTAGAAGTCGCTGTTAAATAAATATAGCGACCGGTTTCCTTCTTTGCCTGCTCCACAGCATGATTTAACATGACATTTCCTACAAAAGGGAATGCATCAACCTCATCAACGATAACTAGGTCAAAGTTCTGGTAAAACTTTAGTAGTTGATGGGTGGTAGCTATTACAAGCGGACTACCATCATATGGTTCACTCTCAGCATGAAGCAGAGAAGTACTACAAGTAAAATCCCTCTGCATACGAAGAAATAACTCTCGACAAACATCAACCCGAGGACTTGCGATAGCTACATTACCTTTACTTTCAAGAACATAGGCAACGATTTTATAAATCATCTCGGTCTTACCAGCACCGGTCACAGCATGTACGAGGCTGTCTTTCTGTTTTTGATATGTTTCTAAAAGCTTCTCTGAGACCTCAGCTTGATAGGGAGTCAGTTCCCCCAACCACTTCAAAACAGGAAATTCAATTTCAGATGTTTTTGAAGGAAAATAATAGAGTTCATTTCCTTCTTGATTTCTACCAAAGACAATACATGCTCTGCAATAATACTGACCTTCCGGTAATTGCCAATCTTCCTCTATCTGACTGTAACATCTTTTACATCTAAGTTGTTTATCGACCTTTATCATGCTTTCTAATGTAAATGCCTCTGAGTGATAGTCCACTGGCAACTGTTCTTTCGTAAATAGCCGTCCATAATATTCTTTAGGTACCATATCTTTCTATTCGAAAATATTTTTGAATTCATCTTTTTATGATAAAATTTTTTTATGGATTACAAAACTATTGCCAACGATGGAATCGTTGAAGAAGAAATCAAAAAATCTCGTTTTATTTGTCACTTGAAACGTATTAGTAGTGAAGAAGAAGGAAGAGAGTACATCGCTCAGATTAAGAAAGAACATCACAAGGCTAATCATTCTTGCTCTGCAATGATTGTTGGAGATGATGGTCAAATTAAGCGTTCGAGTGATGATGGCGAACCTTCTGGAACAGCTGGTGTGCCTATGCTTACTGTTCTAGAAAAACAAGGACTTACTAATGTCGTAGCAGTTGTGACTCGTTATTTTGGAGGAATCAAACTTGGGGCAGGTGGTCTTATCCGCGCTTACTCTGGTAGCGTTGCCCATGCTATTGAAGAAATTGGTCGAGTCGAAGTCAAGGAATTAACAGGACTAACCGTAGAGTTAACCTACTCTCAGTACCAAGTTTTCTCCAACTTCCTTGAAAAAGAAGGACTCCAAGAATTTGATACAACTTTCTTATCAGATGTTTCTACTACTTTATTTGTCGAAGAGTCTGAGATTGAAAGACTCGGTCTGGAACTGACTGAGTTCTATCAAGGGAAAGTTAATTATGAAAAATCTGGAAAGAAAATCGTTGAAATTTCTATCTGATAGTCAAACGTTATCACAGTGATAAAGAAGATGTATTTTACAAGTTGAGCCTACCGTCGTATACTTAAAACCATCAATCAAAGATTAAGAGGATTTTAAATATGACAATTTACAACTCAATCACTGAACTTGTTGGAAAAACACCTGTTATTAAACTTAACTCTATTGTTCCAGAAGGATCAGCAGATGTTTACGTTAAACTCGAAGCCTTTAACCCTGGTTCTTCAGTAAAAGACCGTATTGCTCTTCGAATGATTGAAGATGCTGAAAAAGCTGGTACGATTAAACCTGGTGATACCATTGTTGAACCAACTTCAGGTAACACTGGTATCGGTCTCGCTTGGGTTGGTGCTGCTAAAGGCTATAAAGTTGTTATCGTAATGCCTGACACAATGAGTGTTGAACGTCGTAAAATCATCCAAGCTTATGGAGCTGAACTTGTATTGACTCCTGGTAGCGAAGGAATGAAGGGTGCGATTGCTAAGGCTAAAGAAGTTGCTGCTGAACGCAACGGTTGGGTACCACTTCAATTTGCCAACCCATCAAACCCAGCTGTCCACGCGGCTACAACTGGTCAAGAAATTCTTGAAGATTTTGGTGCAGAAGGTTTGGATGCCTTTGTTGCTGGTATCGGTACTGGTGGTACTATTTCAGGTGTTTCAAAAACCCTTAAGGCTGCCAATCCAAATATCAAGGTTTACGGTATTGAAGCTGACGAATCTGCTGTCTTGAATGGTGATAAACCAGGACCACACAAAATCCAAGGTATCTCAACTGGTTTCATTCCTGACACATTAGATACAAAATCATATGACAGTGTTGTGCGTATTCCTTCTGATGAAGCTATCGCTACATCACGTACATTGGGTAGACAAGAAGGTTTCCTAGCTGGTATCTCATCAGGTGCTGCTATTGCTGCCGCCCTTAAGGTTGCTGCTGAGCTTGGCGAAGGCAAAAAAGTCTTGACACTCTTGCCTGACAACGGTGAACGCTACCTCTCTACAACACTTTACGATTTTCAAGACTAATAAAAAAGAAGCTGGAACATAATGTTCTAGCCTCTTTTTTATTGTATAAAATTTAAGCCTGTAGTTCATTAATTACTAGAAAAAGCAAGGATTATAATCTCATTTCCACTGAACTGTTCCTACAAACTTTCTATTTTTTAGGATAACTGAAGTCTAAAGAATTTGTTTTATCTTCTTTATTAGTCTAACTCTTTTGCTTCTGTCTCTACAATTTCAGTAACTGTAAATCCTGCTTCCACAAAAACTTTCTTGAGTTGTTCAATTCCAATCTCTCCTTCAACTTGGAGTTCGACACGAAGTACGGTGTCATTTTTAGGTGCAACAATTGTACGTTCGATGTTGAGATTCTCACTAGCGATAAGATTCGCAATTTTTTCCAAAACACGTGGAGTATCTGGAACTTCCAGCCCAATACGAATTCCCGCTTGACCATAACCAGAAATTTCCAAGAAAGCACGAAAGACATCTTTATCTGTGATAATTCCTGAAATTTGGTCATTGTCCACAACCGGAAGAACTCCAACTTTATTTTGAAGCATGATATAGATTGCATCCTCAAGGCTAGCATATTTGGAAACTGTAAGGACATTCTTAATCATGATATCTCCTACCTTTGTCTTATTAAGGAGATAGTTCATTTCATAAATTGACAAGCTTGTTGCTTTTGATGGTGAAGCCTCTGCCATTGTACCTTCTGTAATAAGCCCAACAAGTTTATCGTGTTCAATTACCGGCAAACGGCGCAACCCTTTATCACGCATAATATCTGCAGCTGCTGCAACTGTTGTTTCTGGTGAGACATAAACCACACGTTTCGTCATAAAATCTTTTACTGCCATGTTTCATTTTCCTCCGAATGATTTCTTACTTGTATTATACCACACTAATTGTAACCGATTGCAATATTTTACTGAAAAATTAGTATTTTACAATCAGTATAAGACGATAGAAAAACGCCCTCGGGCGCTTTTTCTTATCCTCCAAGATAGGCTTTACGAACTTCATCTGATGCAAGAAGTTCTTCACCAGTACCTGAAAGAACCACTTTACCAGTTTCAAGAACGTAACCACGGTCTGCAATTGACAAAGCCTTATTGGCATTTTGCTCGATCAAAAGAACGGTAGTCCCTTGTGCCTTAATATCTTCGATAATATCAAAAATTTCCTGAATAAAGATTGGAGCAAGTCCCATTGAAGGCTCATCCAAAAGCAAAAGTTTTGGACGACTCATAAGGGCACGGCCCATTGCAAGCATTTGTTGCTCACCACCAGAAAGTGTCGCTGCATCTTGATTCTTACGTTCTTCTAGGCGTGGGAAACGTTGGAAGACTTTTTTCAAGAGAGCTGTGTTCTCTTCTTTATTTGTATGAAGGAAAGCTCCCATTTCAAGATTTTCCATTACGGTTAATCCTGCAAATACATGACGTCCCTCAGGTACTTGAGCTAAACCTTCAGCAACAATCTTACGTGCAGGTGTTTTATGAATATCATTTCCGAGATAAGAAATGGTTCCCTCAGTTGGACGAACAAGACCTGAGATTGTACGAAGAATTGATGTCTTACCTGCACCGTTAGCACCGATTAGAGTTACAACTTCACCTTCATTAACTTCAAAGCTGACGTTTTTAACAGCTTCAATAGATCCATATTTAATTGAGAGATTTTCAACTTTCAACATAGCCATTATGCTTCACCTCCCAAGTAAGCTTCAATAACGCGTTTGTTATTCTTAATTTCATCAGGTGTTCCTTCTGCAATCAAGCGTCCGTATTCCAAAACATAGATACGCTCAGTAACATCCATGACCAAACTCATATCATGTTCAATCAAGATGATTGTAATACCAAAGTCTTTTTGAATTTGACGAATATGAGCAGTCAATTCAGCTGTTTCTTGTGGGTTCATACCCGCAGCTGGTTCATCAAGGAAAAGAATTTTTGGTTCTGTTGCAAGTGCACGAACAATTTCCAAATGACGTTGTTGTCCGTAAGCCAAGTTTTTCGCAAGCGTATCTGCCTCTCCATCCAAGTTGAAGATAGCCAAGAGTTTCATAGCTTTTGCTTTTAACCTTTCTTCACTTGAATAGTACTTAGGCAAACGCAAAAGAGATGCAAAGAAATTTGAAGGTTGCTTATTTGACAAACCAACAAGAACATTTTCAAGCACAGTCATGTCTTTGAAAAGACGGATATTTTGGAAAGTACGTGACAAACCGAGTGAAGCGATTTTATACGGTGCCTTACCATTTAGGACTGTACCATCAAGTGTAACCGTTCCTTCACTTGGCTCATAGACACCTGTCAAAAGGTTGAACAAGGTTGTTTTACCAGCACCGTTTGGTCCGATAAGCCCAACCAACTCACCTTCATTGAGTTCCATTGAAACATCACCAACGGCAGTCAAACCACCGAAGTTTTTAGTTAGATTTTTAACTTCAAGAAGTGCCATTTTTATTTGCCCTCCTTAGATTTATTGAAGAATTTTGAGAGATAGAGTTCTTTTGTTCCAAGAAGTCCACCTGGACGGAAGAGCATTACAAGAATCAAAGCCAAGGCGTAAATAATCATACGAAGGTTTGAAACGTTTTGGAGGAACATGTTGATAATACCAAGAACAACAGCGGCAATGATAGTACCTGTGATAGATCCAAGACCACCAAGAACGGCAATGATAAGGTAATCAATTGATTTCATGATAGTGAAATCTTTTGGCACAACTGTACCGATGTAGCTGACATAAAGTGAACCAGCAATCGCTGAAATCATGGCACCAATAACAAAGATAAGAACCTTCATTTTTGTGACATTAACACCCATTGACTCAGCAGCAATTTCATCTTCACGAAGAGTGATTGCTTGACGTCCAGTTGCTGAACGCAAGAAGTTAAGTACCAAAATTGTAATGATAACGACAAAGAAATAAATTACAGGCCAACTTGTATAAGGAAGGATACCTGTCAAACCAGCGGCACCATTAGTCAATTCTCCACCATTAACGATAATGATACGGATGATTTCAGCCATACCAAGAGTTGCAATGGCAAGGTAGTCCCCTTTCAAACGAAGGGTAGGTAGACCAAAGATAAGGGCAACAATAGCTGCGATGATGACACCGACAACCATTGAGAGGTAGAAACCGTCATATGTTGGCATCATACCAGTGATGATAGCTGATGAATAGGCACCAATTGCCATGAAACCAGCTTGTCCAAGTGTAAATTGCCCTGAGAAACCAAGAACCAGGTTAGTACCAAGCCCCATAAGAATTGAGATTCCAATCCCCATTAAGATTTGGATGTAGTAAAGGTTCATGATACCTGAAAGTTCAAGACCTTTCAAGATAAGGAAGAGCCCAATGATAAGACCAAACCAAATAAGGTTTACTTTTAGATTTTTCTTCATGTCTTACACCTTCTCTTTCACATTTTTACCGAGGATACCCGCTGGGCGAACCAAAAGGATAACGATCAAGACACCATAAACGATGGCATCACGGTAACTTGACAAACCAATTGCAGTTGATAATGTCTCCAAAATACCGATAACAAATCCACCAAGTGCTGCACCAGGGATAATACCGATACCACCAAGAACGGCAGCAACAAAGGCTTTAATACCTGGTGTCATACCCATAAGAGGTTCGATAGAGTTATAGTAAAGACCAATAAGGACACCCGCTGCCCCTGCTAGTGATGATCCAAGAGCAAAAGTGAAGCTGATAGTGTTATTAACATTAATACCCATCAATTCTGCTGCATCACTGTCTACAGATACGGCACGCATAGCTTTACCCATCTTAGTCTTTTTAACAATCAATTGAAGAGCAACCATAAGGACAAGGGCAACTACCAAGATAAGCAATTGCACATTTGTTACAGAGATTGATCCAAGATGATAAGTCTTAATTGCAATCTTTTGAGGGAATGAACGTGTATCTGCACCTACAAAGAGAACCATGATGTACTCAAGGAAGAATGAGACACCGATAGCCGTAATCAAGGCAGAAATACGTGTCGAATTACGGAGTGGGCGATAAGCCAAGAACTCAATGACAACCCCTAAAATCGCACAGACAAGCATAGCAAAGACAAGGGCAACCCAGAAATTCATTCCGAGGCTATTAATCGCATAGTAACCAACGAAGGCACCCATCATATAGATGTCTCCATGGGCAAAGTTAATCAATTTGATAATCCCATAAACCATGGTATATCCAAGGGCAAGTAAGGCATAGATACTACCCAAGATGATACCATTGACTAGTTGTTGGGGAAGTTGTTCAAAAAACATATTTAACCAAACTTTCTAGTTCATTTTTAGTATAGATAACAGATTATTTTTCAATTTCAACGGCTTCCGCTGAAACCTCTTCACCATTATCTCTTTTAACCATAAGAGCTGCTTTAATAGGGTTATGATCCTTATCAATCGTCATTTTACCTGTAACCCCGACAAAGTTTTTCAATTGTGCTAAGTTATCAGCAATATCAACCGATGTTTTCGCATCTTTTGATGCTTCTGCAATCATATAAACAGAATCGTAAGCTAGAGCAGCAAACATATTCGGGTCAGTGTTGTAGGCTTTCTTATATGCTTCGATGAATCCTGATGCCTTGTCAGAAAGAGCAACATTTGTTGAATATCCTGATACATAGTAGACGTTTGAAGCATTCTTTTTACCTGCAAGCTCAGTAAATTTCGCATCACTGAATCCGTCAGGTCCAAGGATTGGTTTATCAATTCCAAGGTCACGTGCTTGTTTTGTAATAATACCAGTCTCAGTATAGTAACCAGGCATTACAATAGCATCATAATCAAGGTCTTTAAATTTAGTCAAGGCTGACTGATAATCCTTGTCCCCTGAAGCAAAGGTAGCTTCAGTAACGATTTGACCTTTATACTCACGCTTGAATTCATCCGCAATACCTTTGGCATAATCTGAAGCATTATCATAGTAGAGAACTACTTTCTTAGCATTCAAATTATTGTAAGAATAAGCTGCCAAAACTTTACCTTGGTAACTATCCTTGAAGGTTGTACGGAAAACGAATTTCTTCGTACCTTTAGCATCTACCGTAAGGTCGTCCTGCGTACCTGAAGGTGTCAGCAAAGGAACCCCTGTTTTTTGTGATACGAGGCTAGCCGCAGCAACAGCACCTGATGTCGCTGGACCAACGATAGCATTTACATTACTCTGAATAGCCAAGTTCGTTGAAGATGTTGAAGCTTCAGCATTTTCAGATTTATTATCTTTTGTGACAAGCTCAAGCTTTTTGCCATCGACGCCACCAGCTTTGTTAATTTCGTCAACAGCCAACTTAATACCATTCTGCTCCGCCTTACCATAGGCTGCAACGGCACCTGTCAACTCCATGTTAACACCAATTTTGATTGTATCGCCAATCTTAGTACCATTGGCATTAGCAGTCACATCTGGTGACTTGCCACAGGCAACCAAGAAAATGGAAGCAAAAAAGGCTAACACAATAAGTGTGATCTTTTTAGACATAAGATTTCTCCTTAATATTTTCTTAAAAAAGTTCATCTTATAGCTTACAGAATTATCAGACAATTGTCAACTACACATAACTAAGCTTTAGCGACAGTAATCGTTTCCATTACTTTAAGAATAACTCTTTAAAAAGAAAAAAACTTTTCTCTTATTAAAGAGAAAAGTTCTTAAACGGTTCAGGGACTGAGGTGTCGTAACGTTCCAGACTACCTACAAAGTCCATATCAATATCAGAATAGTAAGAAGGCAGAACTTTTTTCACTGCTTTCATTCCATCGAGCTCTTTCAAAATATCCTCGACCTTGTCCTCATCTACATAAAGGTGCACATAGCGCATCTTAAAAGAATGGTAGACAACATCCCCAAACTTGGCAATTTTACGTAAGTCTCTATTGTAGTATAAATAAACAATAATGCCTTGACGCTTAATCATGACTCATCTTCTCCTTTATGTTAGTGTCTCCCTTTTTATGATGTGGTTTATGAGGGGCAAGAGGTAGCCCAGTATCAATAAAAATCTGATTTGAAACAGCTTGGGCAATCTCCTCACCAAGATTGGCTAAAATAGTCTGTAAATCGAACTCTGCCTGACGATAGCCAATAACCACCTCGTTTAAATCAATTTGACGCTTCATTCGCAAAACCTGACGTTTCAACTCTCTCACATCTGGTCTAAAAGCCTCATACGCCTTAGCAGTATCATAGCTATCCTTTAATTTTTGAAATGCAAAGAGTTGCTCTTGAAGTTCTCTATCATTTTCGAATTTCTGGCGTTTTAAACGGTAATTTTCTACCTCAGGTAGCTTTAGAAAATACGAAACAAGATACTCTATAGCTTGATCAATCGCAAGCAACTCCTCATTGATTATTAACATGTTTTCTATTATAACACAAAAAGCCAGATGAAACGGTCCTTATACAACCGATTTGCATCTGACTTTTATTTAAGACAAGCTCAGTTTATTTTAATTGGTTATTAGCCATGATTTCATCGATGAAACCATATTCAAGCGTTTCTTGAGCACTCATCCAATTGTCACGTTCAGCGTCTACATGAACCTTTTCAATTGGTTGTCCAGAATTATCTGCTAAGATTTGCTCCAAGTTATTACGTGTCTTGAGCAAGTGTTCAGCTGCGATAGCCATGTCTGTTTGTTGCGTACCGCCACCAGTACCACCCATTGGTTGGTGAATCATGTACTCTGCATTCGGCAACATGAAACGTTTACCTTTTGTACCGCTTGAAGCGATAATTGTTCCCATAGATGCTGCCATCCCCATAACGATAGTCTGAACATCAGACTTGATGAAGTTCATTGTATCAACAATGGCAAGACCTGCCGAAACGGATCCACCTGGTGTATTAACATAAAGATAGATATCTTTTGTATTGTCTTGAGCATCCAAGAACAAGAGTTGGGCGATAATTGAGTTTGCCATATTATCTTCAACAGGACCTGTTAACATGATGATACGATCCTTGAGCAAACGTGAGTAAATATCATAAGAACGCTCACCGCGTGATGTTTGTTCAATTACTACAGGAATCATATGAATCCTCCTTTTAATATTGTCTTGATGCTATTATATGATTTTAGTCAAATTAGGTCAAATAAAAAACATCATTCTTAGCACTCTTTCTGAAAGAGTGCTAAAATTCCCTAAACCAATCTCACTTAAAACTTATTAATCTAGTAAAAAAAGGGAAATTTTCCCTTTTCAACTTATTTTGTACCAAAGAGACGGTCACCTGCATCTCCAAGACCTGGAACAATATAACCGTTTTCATTAAGTTTCTCATCCAAAGATGCTGTGTAGATATCGATATCTGGGTGAGCATCTTGCAATTTTTTGACACCTTCTGGTGCTGCAACTAAGCAAACAAACTTGATATTAGCTGCACCACGTTTTTTAAGTGAGTCTACTGCCAAGATTGCTGAACCACCAGTCGCAAGCATAGGGTCTACTACAAAAATCTGACGTTGATCAATGTCTTCTGGTAATTTAACCAAGTACTCAACCGGCTCAAGAGTTTCCTCGTCACGATACATACCAATATGACCAACTTTAGCTGCTGGTACAAGGCTAAGGAAACCATCGACCATACCAATACCCGCACGAAGAATTGGAACAATCGCCAATTTCTTACCAGAAAGTTGTTTTTGTACAGTTTTGGTAATTGGTGTTTGAATTTCAACCTCTTCGAGAGGAAGGTCACGAGACACTTCGTAACCCATGAGCATAGCAATTTCATTAACTAGCTCACGGAAGTCCTTAGTAGAAGTATCCTCACGACGGAGGATTGAAAGTTTATGTTGAATCAGTGGATGTGAAATAACTTGAAATTTACCCATAATAGTTTCTTCCTTTGCTTTATACTCACTCCATTATATCAAAAAGGCAAAAAAAACGCTTGCTTTACTGCAAACGTTTTTGAAAAGGATTATTTTTTAGGCAAATGAATCTTTCCTGTGACCAAACCATAGCCAAGAAGAGCTAGACTTGCAATTGCTGCAAAGATAGTCGCCAAGATTGAAAGAATGTTGCTCTTTGAACCTTCTGAATCACTTGGTGTCTTAGGAGTCGTAGCAAGTTTGGCAGCAACTTTAGTATTGTTGTCTTTACTTGACTCATCAGACTTAGTTACTTCATCAGCTTTAGCGACTCCGTGAGACTGAACTTCCTCTTCAGACTTCGCTGGTTTTGGAGCTTCTGTTTCAGTGACAGACTCTTCTTTAACAGGAGTCGTTGAAACAGTTGGTCCAGTTGCTACAATAGCCTCTGGTACTGGTGACGCAATCTCTGTAGCTTGAGCTACTGGACGACGGTCACCCACAGAACCCTCTGTTGAAGGTTTCGCAGGAACCTCTACATGATGATCATCTGATGAATTATTATCATTAGATGGGCGATCTGTGAAATAAGGGAACGGATTACGAACTGGAGAATCTGGATTCGTCGGCGTTGCTGGTTTATCTTCTTTATTAGTTGATGGTTGATTATTGTCTGCTGGTTTAGAAGGTGTATCTGGTTTGTTAGACTTATCATCAACAGAATGATTACCTTCTGTTGGACTTACTGGTGTTTCTGGCTTATCTGCCTTCTTGTCTTTACCATCTTTAACAGTTACAGTCAAGACACCGTGAGCTTCAGAAACGCCTGTTGAACCATCAACTGTAGGATAAGTATGTGGTTTAAGACCATAACCCGATACCGCATAATAATCTACATTAAAGTCCTCGTTTGGCAATTTAGCACTGTTTTGATCGCCTACGTGTACCAAGCTTTCACTAGATTTATCCCAAATCCAGTCCCCTTGGTTGGTCATCTTAGGAAGAACTTCTGTAGTATCATCTGCATTCATCTTGATAAGGAAGCTTGGAGCCCACGTTGATTTATTCTCAGCACCGGCAATTCCACCACGGTTAGTCATGTAAGAAGTTACCAAAAGAGTATCTGATGAGCCTTCAACAGGAACCGCATAGTAAGAATAGGTAGATGTACGCCAGTCAGCTGGTACAGAGGCTGTCAAAACCACACCTGAGCCATTAAGTGGACGATATTCTCCACGGAGGCTATCTGATACGAATCCGAGCATGACAACGTCATCACCGACAGCTTCACGCGCTGCTACAGTACCTTCAGCATCCGTAGATTTATTGATACGTGAAGCAGTGAAGAGGTAATACTTGTTACCCATCTTAACAACACTTGGACGTTCTACTTCATCAGTAACCAAGTGGCTAGTAACAAGTGGTGTGTAAAGTTCAGCTACAGATGGATTTTTCTCATTGTCGTCAAGTTTCAAGATACCAATAGAACCATTTGCCCATGAAGCAAGGTTATAAAGGTGTTTATTATTGACAATATTGAGGAATGACTTAAGGTTAAAGGCGTCATCTCCTCCATAGTTTGACCAGTTGTAGATTTGTTTTTCGCCTTGGTAGTTTTCGTCACCTGTATTTGATTCGAAAATAAGGTAGCGGCTACCGTTATCTTCAATGATGTGTGGGTCACGAAGACAGTAGTTATCTGTACGGTCTGGATTTCCATCGTGGTTGTGGTCATCGTTGAAAGTACTCATGAATTTTGGATAACTTTGATAATGATAGTTATCCCCACCAAAGAGAATGTGGTCATTTTCAACTGACTTAATAACAACTTCGTCGTTTTCAACAGCTAGGTTAAGTGTAGCACTAGCCAATTGTTGCCAGTTCAATTTACCGCCACTAGTATCATTCTTAGTGTAGTAAAGTTGGATACTACCGTCAGAGTTTACCGTCGCTGAACCTGACCATTGTTGGTCATCTTCAAGGGCATTATAACCAAAGATTGGACCCGCATTTTTCCAATGCGTAAAGTCATTATCTCCGTATTTACTATAGAGCAAGTAAATGTGGTTTGAGTTTTTATTTGGTGCACCGGCCATTGAGATAACCAACTGATAACCGTTCCAGTTGCTTACTACACCTGACTCAGCATCTTGGACTGGCCAAGAATCCCAAACGTCGATTTCTTCTTTTTTCATCGTTTGGGCATCAACAGTGTTGAAAGCAGGCATATTGATGATTGTATCTGCTTTAAAGTAAGGAACTGCCAATTTGCTGTCTTGCTTCAAGAAGCTAGCAACGATATCTTTCAAGTTACGGTAAGTCAAGCTAGTACCTGTACCCTTGATAGCATCATCGCTAAAGTCAACTTTATTAAGTGCTTTAATTTCTTCCTCAGTCAAGGCAACGATTTGATCTGAGGTCATATTATCTTCAACAATAGACTTGATACGACCGTTAAGTTTGCTAAGGTTTGCATTAGCAGCGCTGTTTTCAGTAGGTTTAAGGGCTACTTCAGTATGTGTATCAGCTGTTTCTGAGCTTGCTGTTGAAGTTGGTGCTTCTACTGCAGCCTCTGATGTATGAGCTGGAGCAGAAACCGCAGCAACTGTTGATGAAGGTGTTGTTGCATCTGATGAAGATGTCACTACTGTGCTAGACGCCTTTTCTTCGACTACTGATGGAGTTGTGTTGCTTGGTTGTGTCTCTGTAACTGGTGTAGTTGTAACCTCTGAATGTGCAACTGAAGATTCAACTGCTTCTGAAGTTGCCACACTTGTTGCTGTTTCACTGGCTACCGTTAGAGATGCTGTGCTTGTTTCTGGTGTTGCTGTCGCAGTAGCTACAGCTGGTGCTGTTTCTGTAACTTGATCAGCTTTTACCTGAGTGGCACCTAAAAATGCCAAGGTACCAACAAGTGCTGATGTTGCCCCTACTGCGGCAACCTTACGGATGCTATAACGCATCTTTTTGCACTCTGCTTGCTTTGGTGCTACTGTATTTGACTGTGAATTAACTGTACTATCCATATAAAACTCTCCTTTTAGGTTTTTACATGTTTTATTCTATCATTTTTTAATCTAAATTCCAATCTTTTTTTAATGACAAATTGATATTTTTTGTAAAAAACTATTTTTTTGTTAAAATAATAACTACAAAATAAGTAATTTTATCAGGAAATATCACTATATGGAATCAAAATATTCACCTCTAATTTTAGCTCTCGTTTTTTTAATTTTATTTTTTGTTTTTATAATAAAAAATGAGAACGCTAACAATCCTTCCCAAAAAACAAATAAGGTTTCTGTGAGTCAAACCTTTCATCTAGCATCTCATAAAGGATGGTCTAACGACCTACAGACTATCGTGTGGAATCAAGAAAAAAATTACTATGATATCTATTTTCTACACTCTGTGGATGGGGCTACTGACCCTTTTGGACCCAACGGTCAAGATTGGACACATACAACGACTAAAGATTTTATCACCTATAGTAAACAAGAGACTGCTATACCAGCAAAGGGTGGTGACCCTAAAGAGGGGTGGCATTCTGCTTGGACAGGTAGTGTAGTCACAGATAGTCAGGGGATTTCTGGTATCCAAAACGAAGAACCTGTCGCCTATTTTACTGGACTCATGGATGATGGAAGCCAGGCAATCTATGCTAGTGCATCAAATGACAAGGGAGCTAGCTTTACTAATTCCCTAAAAGATGGTAAACCTTTATTGACAAAGGAACAATCCTATAACGGTAAAGATTTCCGCGATCCTTATGTCTTCCACTTCAAAGACAAATTACTCATGTATGTCGCTGAAGGTAACGCCTTAGGTGTTTATCAATCTCAAGATGGTATCAACTGGACCAAAGCAGATAGCAAGGGAGACTCCAAAATCCTACCTGAAACATTTTTTAAGGGGCGTAACTGGCAGGACAATGCTCCTATCGAGTGTCCCGTTCTCAAAACAATGACAACAACTGACGGTCAGGACAAGCAAGTTCTCTTTTTTGGAGCTAAGGATACAGCTTCAGGCGAAACAACTGGAACCTACTATACTGTAGGGCATTTAGATGGTAACGGCTTATTTATTGCAGATACAGGAACAAAACGCTTAGATCAAGGCTCAGACTATTATGGCGCTAACTTCACTGGAAGCAATCGAATCGAAGAAAGCAATCATAACCTTATCAGTCTTGGCTGGGTTGGTAATTGGAACTACTTCACGTCAGGCATTCACAGTGACCAAGAGGCCAAGAGTGATTTTCTAAAAACTATCGGTTTTTACGCTACACCCAGACAGCTACAACTGGATAAGGACGGTATTATTCAGTCCGCTCCCCTCTATAAAAATGAACAATTAACCCTCAAAAATCAAAACGGCAACATTTCGAGTCAAAGGCCACTCACCAGTGACAATAGAAAACCTTGGATTGATAAAAGTCACAATCAGAATGCTAATGGCCTTCTTGACCTTGCTGAAAAAAATAGTGCGGGGTATTACCAACTGCATTTTTCAAATATTAAGAAAGAAGGAGGCTATATCTACATTGATATCTGGCAAGGCTCTGATTACGTTAAAATCGCCTACCAAATAACAAGTGGTACCTATCAGGTCTCTGCCTATGCTGCTGAACTGAATAACAGCATGGATGGTAGTCAAACTGCCTCTTCTTACTATTACGATGGTCTCTTGGGTAACGGTCAAGGTTATAAAGCTGACAGTCACTATAAGGAAACTGATAATATCACTATAACGCTTATTACAGATAATCGTAGCTTGGAAATTTTCTTCCCCAATGGTCAAACCTACACTCTAGCCAGATTTAATACCTCTGGCAGGCAGGATGTCAAGGTCTTCTCCACTCAGAAAGATCTTCTATTAAACTTGAAAATCTACGATGTACACTCATAACAATAATAAAAGTGATGCTGTTCGCATCACTTTTATTATTTTCCAAAGACAGAAACGAGACGTTTAACTCCTTCTGCAACAACTGTAGTTGGCGTAGCTACGTTAAAGCGGAAATGTTTTTCTCCTTCAGAACCAAAAGTAATACCGTCATTTAGCACTACCTTGGCTTCTTCTTTAAGCAAACGTCCAAGCTCATTATGGTCTTGATCATAGGCTGAAAAATCAAGCCATACCAAGTAAGTTCCCTCAGGTTTCATGACCTTGATATTAGTCTTTTCACTAAGTTCCTTGGTTAAAAGGTCAATATTAGTTTCAAAGACAGTTTTCAATTCCTCTAACCAAGGTTGCCCATAGGTCAGAGCTGCTTGGGTTGTAATCAAACCAATGGTTGGAATTTCATGTTGATTATTTGCCAATTGCTTTTGTTTAAAGGCTTTACGTAAGTCTTCATTTTCAATGATAGTAAAACTGTTTTTGGTACCAGCAATATTAAAGGTTTTAGTAGCCGAACTAAGCACCAAGGTAAAGTCCTTGTAAGCATCTGAAATGGTATTCATAGAGATGTGCTTATTTCCATATAGAGCTAAGTCTTGGTGGATTTCATCAGATACCAAGAGGACACCATGTTTCTGGCACAAATCTGCCACCTTAGTCAATTCTTCTTTAGTCCAGACACGCCCACCCGGGTTATGTGGGCTACAGAAAACATAAAGTTTAACATCATTCTCGACGATATCACGTTCCAATTGTTCAAAATCAATTTCGAAATGGCCATTAACCTTAACAAGACTATTTTCAATCAACCGACGATTATTCAAGCGGACAGAACGAGCAAAAGGTGGATAAACTGGTGTGTTGATGAGAACAGCATCACCTTCTTTGGTAAAGGCTTGAATAGCCGTTGAAATAGCTGGAACAACACCTTCAATGAGAACAATACTCTCTTTATCAACGACGTAACCGTGTTGATTTTTTTCCCAATTAATGATGGACTGATAAAGCTCTTCACTTGGATAAGGATAACCAAAAATATGTGTCTCAGCATAGTTGATAACTGCATCCCTAATCTCAGGAACAGGTAGGAAGTCCATATCAGCAACCCAAAGCTCAAGTAGTTCTGGATTACTTTCGGCTTCGTGCCATTTCATGGTATTTTGATCCAAGCGATTTGGTTGTGTTGTAAAATCATAACGTGTCATAGATAACTCCTTAAAGACTAAGGGCATTTTCCAAGTCAGCAATCAAATCTTGTGCTGCTTCAATACCAATTGAAAGACGAAGCAAGTCGTCTGTCAAACCATAGGAAGCACGCACATCACCTGGAATATCTGCGTGGGTTTGTGTCGTTGGGTAGGTAATCAAGCTTTCGACACCACCTAGACTCTCCGCAAAGGTAAAGACCTTTAGAGAATTGATAATGGTAGGAATCTTGTCTTGATTAGCCACTTTGAAGGAAATCATACCACCCTTGCCTGGATAGAGGACTTCCTTAACAGCTGGTGACTTTTCTAAGAAAGCTACAACTTCTTGAGCATTGGCTGTCGATGCCTCCATTCGAAGTTTTAAGGTTTTAAGACCACGCATGAGCATATAGCTATCAAATGGTGACAAGGTAGGACCAGTAGTATTGAGGTTATAATAAAGTTTATCGTAGAATTCTTGGTTGCTGGTCACAACAACACCAGCCAAAACATCATTATGCCCTGATAGATATTTAGTAGCTGAATGTACAACGATGTCAGCACCTTGAGTAATCGGGGTTTGATAGATTGGGCTATAGAAAGTATTATCAACAATCACCACCGCACCCTTGTCATGAGCAATTTTGGCCACTTTTTCAATATCAAACTCAATCATAAGTGGGTTTGTCGGTGTTTCGATGTAGACAATATCGGTATCTTCTGTAATAGCCGCAATCATCTCGTCTTCTGTATTAGTGTATTCAAAAAAGAAACGCCCTTCTTTTTCCTTGTCATTAAACCAACGGAAAGAACCTCCGTAAAGGTCACGTGCAGCTACAACCTTACTGCCTACTGGGAAAATTTCAAAGGCCAAAACAATGGCGCTCATCCCTGAACTTGTCGCAATAGCATAATCTGCTTTTTCAATAGCTGCAAGTGTTTTTTCCACTGTTGCGCGTGTTGGATTTTTAGTTCGTGTATAGTCAAAACCAGTAGAATGGCCAAATTCTGGATGTTGGTAAGTTGTTGAAAAATGAATTGGTGAAGCCAAGGCTCCTGTTGCTTCATCCGAATTGATTCCTGCGTGTGCCAAAACGGTTTCTAATTGATATTCTTGTGTCATAATGTGCCCTTTCTACATGGTAAAGTGGATATGCTCCATATCTATGACCTCTATTTTATCACTATTTTCTGAAAATAATGGTAAGTTCATCATACGGATTCTTGATAGTTAGTTATAGTTTATTTCTATAACCTAAAAAGACAGATAGATACTGACTCTAATTTAAAATAAGCCCAATTTTTGAGATTTTCGAAAGTAGGTTTTCAAGCATCAAAAAGTGCCTGAAACATTATCGTTTCAGGCGCTAAGAAATGATTTAAAAGTCTTGCTTCAATCTAAGGTATGCCACTGACTTACTTTTTATCAAATAAGCGATATCTGATTTCTTCCAAAGCCATAATAACAAACGGACAAGCAAGTAAATAGAGCCAATCATCAAGTCCAATAGGTGCAGTGTTAAATAACGTGTGGAAGAAAGGCACGTAAGACAGGAGGATAAAGAGGACAATTTCTAAAACAATCCCTAAGCTAATAATACGATTAGCAAATGGATTAACTTGGAATATAGACCCTCTACCTTTACGACTATTCATAGCCATACCAATTTGGGTAAAGATAATAGCACCTAAGGTCATAGTGGTTGCCTCTCGATAAAGAGGACCTGAGCTGGCCAAATGGTTTAAATTACCTTGATTAACCCAATAATTAAGGAAGAAAGCCCCCATAGCTAAGGCTGCTTCAATCAGTCCATACCAGACAAAAGCTTTAATCAATAATTGTCGATTGAGCAAGCGATCTGAAAGACGTCTTGGCGGTCTATCCATAACGCCCTCTTCAGGTGGTTCAACCCCCAATCCCAAAGCAGGTACCATATCTGTCCCCAAGTCAATAGCTAGGATTTGCATAACCGTTAAGGGAAGAGGTATGCGTCCCAAAGAGAACAAGAAGAAAGCAGAGGGTACGGCTTCTGGCGTGTTGGAATTAAAAATATAAGTCAGGAATTTTTGAATATTTCTATAAACTGCACGACCTTCTTCGACAGCATGAACAATAGAAGCAAAATGATCATCTGTTAAGATCATATCTGCAGATTCCTTGGCAACATCAGTTCCTGATACCCCCATAGCTACACCGATATCAGCTTTTTTAAGGGCAGGGGCGTCATTAACACCATCACCAGTAACAGCGACAACTTCACCAAGCTCTTGAAGGGCATTGACCACACGGTATTTTTGTTCAGGAGCCACACGAGCAAAAACGATTTCGCCTTTAAGAGCTTCTTTAAGCTGATTGTCATCCATACCAGCTAGTTCAAGGCCTGAAACAACACGCGCATCGTCTCCTTGTACAATTCCGATTTTCTTAGCAATGCTAAGAGCTGTCAAACCATAATCACCTGTCACCATGATAATACGAATACTAGCTCTATGGCATTTTTCAATGGCTTCACGCACACCCTGACGTGGCGGATCACTCATGGCAACCAAGCCTAGAAAGACCATATTGTCCTCCAAGGTCTGCATGTCCCATTTGTCTTCTCCAATATGCTCACTGTCTAAAGGTCTATAGGCCACAGCTAAAACACGTAAACCGTCTCGGGCAAACTGGTCGTTGGCCGCAAGGATAGCCTGACGCTCAGTAGCTGTCAATGATTTAATCATTCCTTGATTATCATAATAGTCTGAGCAAAGCTCCATCACTTCTTTCGGAGCACCTTTGGTGATAGAAATATGCTGACTGCCATCTAATCCTAACTCAAGCTTATGCACTGTTGTCATCCGTTTACGATCAGAATCAAAGGGGATTTCCTTGAGGCGAGGGGCCCAAGTATGATTGTCATTTAAATTAATTCCTGCTTTTTCGGCGAGAACATTAAGACAAGCCTCAGTTGGATCACCTAAAATTGTAAAATTGGGATTATCAGCACTAGGGGCCACAACTTGAGCATTACTAGCCAAATGAGAGAATCGTACCAAACGATTAAGAAGCTCATTGTCTTCAAGAGAAATAGGTCGTCCTTCCTGCTCAATCTGTCCTTCTGATGCATAACCTAGCCCAGTTACCTCATAACTGTCTGACAAAGTCCACAGATGGTTAACCGTCATGGCATTTTGCGTCAAAGTCCCTGTTTTATCCGAACAAATAACAGAAGTTGCTCCCAACGTCTCAACCGAAGACAGTTTCTTAACCAAAGCATGGTCCTTAGCCATGCGCTGAACGGCCATGGCTAAAGATAGAGTAACTGTGGGAAGAAGTCCTTCAGGAATAAAGGCCACAATCATCCCCAATGCAAAAATAAAGGCTTGAGACAAAGGCTGATGGACAAATAGAGTCGCTGCCACCATAAAGAAGAGACCTACAGACACCGCAATAACTGAAATCTGTTTAGTCAAATGGTCTAATTCTTTCTGAAGGGGACTCTTTTCCTGAGCAAGATTCTGTGTCAAATCCGCAATCTGTCCAAACTCAGTTTTCATCCCGATAGCAGATACTATAAAATGTCCAGAACCAGAAGAGACAGTAGTCCCTGCAAATACCATATTGTCATACTCTAACTCAGTCTTGTCGGGAGTCAAATCTGCTTGATCTGACTTATAAATAGGATTAGACTCACCAGTGAGGGCAGACTGGTTAACCTGCAAATCTGTCACAGCGACCAAGCGTCCATCTGCAGAAATACGGTCTCCTTCTTCAATGAAAACCAAGTCACCTGGCACCAAGTCCTGAGCTAGAATCTTATCCTCCTTACCATCACGAAGAACTCGCGCATAGGATGGAAGAAGCTTATTAAGAGCTGCCGTAGCCTGACTCGCCCTATATTCTTGAATAAAGCTAAAGAGACCATTAATAATGTTGACCAACCAAATTGCAATCCCCAACTCTAAACTATGAGAAAGCATGGCGATAAAGCCACCACCCCACAATAAGAGTGCCATAAGACTAGTAAAATGTCTGAAAAAGGTCAGCCAAATAGGCTCCTTCTTACTTTCCTTCAATTGGTTAGGGCCATACGTCGCCTGCCTCTCCTTAACCTCTTGTGAGCTCAAACCCTGAGGGCTTGTCTGCAAGACTTGGTAAACTTGTTCGGGAGGATAGGTCCCTAATTTTATATGTTCTTGTCTAGAATCAACCATAATCCTTTCCTCGATTCTAAATCATTAAAACGATTTCATTTTTTCACCCCTATTATACTCCTTTTTCAGAAAAGGTTGAAAAGAAAAAAACCAAGCCACATGACTTGGTTTAGATTTTATTTAATATGTAATTTAGCACGCAGACTAGCAGCTCGGGCACCAAGTAGTTGGTCAGCCATACGAGTTACAAGAGCAAGAACGCCGTAGACACCGATTCCAAGGCCTCCTCCAATGACCAAGTAAATCACACTACCCATACGGCTTGTTGGTGACAATACAAACTGGAACAACCAATAGAAGATCGCAACTGGAATAGCCATGAGTACCGTAAGGATACAGATGAGCAAGGCTTTTCTAAACACTGTCTTACGACTAAAGTGCGTAACAGTGTGGAGGTGATTATACATGAGAGCAATTGGAACACCTAAACCGATGGCTGTTGAAATAACCGGGCCAAGGGCTCCTAAGAAAATAATCAATGGCAGCTGTAGAATAGCCTTAACTAAAACCCCAATCGCAAAATAGTTGATAGCTTTGCGGGTTTCAAAGATTGCCTGAAGCATTGGTGCTAAAACGCTATACAAGGCCAAGAAAATAACTTGAATCAGACTGGCTACAAAGAGCAAGTGGGCCTGACTATCTGGCGCACCATAAAAGACTGTATAAAGTGGTTTAGCTAAAATCACTGATCCTACAATGGCAGGAACAATAAAGAGCAAAAGCAACTGTAAGTTATTAATAATCAGTTTAGCTGCTCCCCTAAGATCCTTCTTAACCATATTTTCAGTCAAGAGTGGAATCCCAACCCCAGCAATGGAGATAGCTACAGCAATCAAAATCATAGTAATCTTACTTGGGTTTGAAGACAAGTAAGCATAGAGAACCTGAAGCTGACTGTTGCTATAGCTTGTAAACTTCTCCATAGTACGGATAAAGGTCCATTGGTCAATCAACTGGAAAAGTTGAACTGCTGACCCAGTAATAATGAAAGGAATGGCTTCCTTAAAGGTTTCAATAACAATTGCAGTTGGATTGATATCCGGATGAACAGCCTGCTTGCCAAAAAGACTCTTGAGTTTACCCTCCTTCCAAAGGTAGAAGAAAAGCACCCCATAACTAGCCAACATACCGATAAAAGCGGCAAAAGTCGATTGGACAACTGCTGTCACATAATCGCCTGTCCCAATTTTCATGATGAAGAAGGTCGCCAACAGCATCCAAATAACACGGATAATCTGTTCCGCAATCTGACTCAAGGCATAAGGTTTCATGTTGTTAAAGCCTTGGAAAAAGCCTCGTAAAACAGACATCGATGGGAAAATAACAACTGCCCAAGAAAGACTACGCATGACGCGAACCAGATCCTCGTCTCCCCCAGAAAGGTAAGACATCCACGGCGAAGCAAAGTACATGAAAACGCCAAAGATAAGTCCGAGACCAATCATGTAATACAAGATACGCTTGAGTAAGAAGAAACTCGTCTCCATCTTTCCAAGTGTGTTGTATTTAGACACCTGTTTGGCAATTGCGACTGGAATACCTGCTGTTGAAATCAAGAGGAAAAGAGCATAAATATTATACCCTTGACCAAAAAGGGCATTGGCTTGGTCACCTTGTTTACCCATCCAAGCATACCAAGGAATAATGTAGAGTGCCCCCAATAGACGACTGATAATATTGGATGCTGTCATCCATGCCGTCCCTCTTAGCATCTGCTGCTGCTGTGTATCAGTTTTAGTTTCAGTCATAACTTTCTTTCTAGAGAATAAAATATAATCTAGTTTATTATAAACTTTTGGCTGTGACTTGTAAAACAAGAACATTAAGGCTAAAATAGGAACTATGATTACTATTGAACAAGTTCTAGAGGTTCTTAAAAAGGACCATAATTTTAGAGATATTATCGACCAAGACAACTACTACTATTCATGGACTGGGGTGACTTTTGATCATCTTTCTTATGATAGTCGTGATGTCACACCATCGTCCCTCTTCTTTGCCAAAGGAGCTGCTTTCAAGCCTGAATTTTTAGAGAATGCTGTCAAAGCTGGCTTGAGTTTCTACGTGGCTGAGAAAGATTATCAAGTGGGAATACCTGCCATTATCGTATCAGATATTAAGCAGGCTATGAGCCTCGTTGCTCAGGCCTTCTACCAATACCCTCAAGACAAGCTTAAATTGCTGGCTTTCACTGGGACAAAAGGGAAAACAACAGCAGCCTACTTTGCCTTCAATATTCTCAAGCAAAGTCATAAACCTGCTATGCTTTCAACCATGAACACGACACTAGACGGAAAAAACTTCTTCAAGTCTACCTTAACAACACCTGAGAGTTTGGACCTTTTCCGTATGATGGCTGAAGCTGTTGCTAATGGCATGACCCATCTGATTATGGAAGTCTCAAGTCAAGCCTATCTGACTAAGCGTGTCTATGGACTGACTTTTGATGTAGGTGTCTTTCTTAACATCAGCCCAGACCATATTGGGCCTATTGAACACCCAACCTTTGAAGACTACTTCTACCATAAGCGTCTTCTCTTGGAAAACAGTCGAGTTGTTATTGTTAATAGCGGTATGGATCACTTTGATTTTATCGCTGAGGAAGTTGTGGATAAAGAGCATGACTTCTATGGTAAAAACTCCGACAACGCTGTTAAACATGGCTCTGGTTTTAGCTTTAAGGCAAGTGGGAAATTAGCCGGTGACTATGATATCCAACTTATCGGTGACTTTAACCAGGACAATGCTATGGCTGCTGGTCTGGCCTGCCTACGTCTCGGAGCTAGCCTTCAAGACATCAAGGAAGGAATCGCTCAAACCTCTGTTCCAGGGCGTATGGAGGTTCTAACCCAAACTAATGGGGCTAAGACATTTGTTGACTATGCTCACAATGGAGATAGCCTAGATAAGCTCTTACAAGTCGTAACCAGCCATCAAGATGGTCGTATTAGTCTAATTCTAGGGGCTCCAGGAAATAAGGGTGAAAGCCGTCGTAAAGACTTTGGACATGTCCTCAATACCTACCCTGATGTTGATGTCATCCTAACAGCCGATGATCCTAACAAGGAGGATCCTCTTGCTATCTGTCAGGAAATTGCTAGTCACATCAGTCGCGAGGTTCGTATCATTGTCGATCGAGAGGAAGCAATCAAAACAGCAATGTCTGAGACTACAGACTCTAAAGACGCTGTGGTTATTGCCGGTAAAGGTGCCGATGCCTTCCAGATCGTAAATGGTAAACGCGATAACTATGCTGGCGATATTGAAGTCGCTAAAAAATATTTGTAAACTAAAAAAAGTCAATTGAGGTAATGAATTTAACCTCAATTGACTTTTTTCTATACAAGGAACTAGTCTTTACCTAGTGTTTTCTTAAAAATATCATAGAAAGGATTTAGGGTTTTATCAAAAGAGCCAACAAGAGTCTCTAATTGCCCACCAAACTGACGCTTGAAGTTAAAATTCCCTTTTCCAGCACTTGCCGCTTCAGTTTCGATTGTCCCATAAAAATTAAACCGCTCTTTTCCCTCACACTTAGCATATTGTAGCATTTCCCAATGAAGAAGGACTGCTCCACCAAAATTAAGGTAGGCTTCATCATTCCCACCGTAAAAGCTGACAATTTCTGAACCATAATCCATAAAAAGATAGGCCGAAAGAGGTAATTTGTCACCAGTGACTTGGTAGGTCTTAAATTGCTCTAAACGTTTATAGTAACTTCTAAGCTGATCTTCGGCATCCGCAATCTGACCCTTGGTTCGTTTTTTCTGTGGGCCATCTTTTAAAGCCTGAATCTTAGCTTCAAAAGATTTAATATTCTCATCAAGATAAGCCAAATAAGCTGGACAATCCAAATAAGCCAACATAAACTTTGCAGATTCTCCAAAGTTCCTCTTCAAATCTTGGAAATAGGTCAATGGATGAACTGAAAATCCTTTTCTCTCTGCTGTCCGAACTAGGATGTCATAAAACTGATTGAGATTGTCCTCACGTAGTTCTTCAACTTTGACATGCAAAGCAGTGAATTTTTTTAAATCTCGCTTCAAAGATGGTGAAAAAGCTGCGAGCATCTCATCAGAAGTCGTAAAGGTATCAATTGGTTTTACAAACATCTGATTAACAACTAGAGCCTGTTCTGGATCTAAATACTGCTCAAAACCTAATTTTTCAAATACCTTGGAGACCTCATCAGCCTTTTCTTCTTCAATGATTTCAAGTTCTTCATTCCTAATAAAATCGGTAAGATAGGGATGGATAGAAAGTGATGCAATATTTTTCTTTTTTAAGTAGAGTATCAAGGCCTCTAGAAGGTCTGTCAAATCAGCTATAGAATTGTAATCTAGCAAGGGTCCATGAAACAAGAGAGCTTTTCTAAAGATACGAAAGCTTCTTCTATAGACAACGATGGCTTGACCTATCCGCAGGCCATCCCTTTCAAAAACCAGAGCCTCTACTTCTCCGATATGATTACGGCTTAGCTGAAGCTTAGCCATCTCAGCTGACTGTAAAAAGTTGGCATCTTTATAGTTTGTCTGTGTTTTTTGATAGTCATCAAAACTCACATGTTTAACCATAATAGACATACTTATCATTCCTTCCATTTCATCCTATATCCCACATTCCCCATAAAAATAAATGATTGGCAAAGTTTTCCTAACCAAGTGGGGTACTAAGTATTCATGGATATTACTCACAGATGATGAGGAAAATTTGTTAAATGATTAAATTTACAAACACTATTATATACAAATCCACCATTTTTGTTAAGGTTTTTTTAGTTAATTTTCTGAAATTTAAAAGAAAAAAATAATTACTAACGTCTCTCCATCAAAAAAGCTCTCCTTTTAAACTTAGAGAGCTAACCTATCATATAAAGTTACCGATAACGTCTCAATTGAGGTGGTTCATAAGACTGGACAAAAGCTGCAATTTCTGAAAAATCATCTGTAAAGAGGAATTTTGCTGCTGTTTCAGCCTCCAAAAAATCATGAGCAACCATGGTATCTAACATCGTTTTCATAGCATCATAATAGCCATTGAGATTGAAGAAAACACAGGGTTTGTCCAACTTACCGACTCGAGCAGCTGCAATAGCTTCAGAGATTTCTTCCAGTGTCCCTAAACCTCCTGGAAGGGCGATAAAGAGATCTCCTTGCTCTAGCATGGCAGTCTTTCGTTCTGCCATAGTTTCTACTATGGTCATTGAGGTTAACCCCTCATAAGCTATCTCCCTATCTTTGAGGAATTGTGGCATAATGCCATGAGCCTGTCCACCATTTTCCAAAACCGTATCACCAAGAACTCCCATAAGTCCCATCCTACTGCCACCATAGACTAGGGTATGCCCATTTTTAGCAATCCACTGACCCAAGGCAATTGTTGCTTTCTTAAAGCTAGGATTGTCACCCATATTAGCACCCAAATAGACCGTTACTTTCATTGAAGTCCTCCTTTTTATTCTATTATAACGCAAAATTCCTGCCATAACTGACAGGAATTTTTTCTTAGTCTTTACGCTCCAAATTACGAAGCATTTCATCAATTTTATTACCGTATTCGATAGACTCATCTTTAATAAAGGTCAAATCCGGAATCTTATACATAGTCAATTTTTTACCAAGTTCACGCTTGATTGTCCCAGTAGCCTTTTCAAGACCAGTTTGTGCTTTTTGGTTATCTGAGGCCAAGGTTGAATGAATGGTGTAAAAAATCTTAGCAGCTGACAAATCACCAAGCATCTGTACATCTGTGATAGTGACATCTTGCACGCGTGGATCACGAACTTTCTTTTGAAGAATTTCATTGACCTCACGTTTGATTTCCATACCAACACGGTCTACACGAAATGAATTTCCCATAGTCTTATCCTTTCTCTCTTATTATGATGGAACAAAAGCCAGGCCAGATGACCTAGCTTTGTCTCCTAAGTAAGCTTTCTTAAAAGCTAACAAAATTAACGTTTAATTTCTTCCATAATGTAAGCTTCGATAACGTCATCAACTTTAATATCGTTATAGTTTTCAATCATCAAACCACCCTCTTGAGCGTTTCCGACTTCTTTAACGTCATCTTTAAAGTGTTTCAAGCTTGCCAATTTACCATCAAAAATAACGACACCATCACGAATCACACGGGCACTTGAATCACGAGTAATTTTACCACTAGTAACCATGAACCCACCGATTGTTCCGACTTTAGAAACTTTGAAGGTTTCACGGATAATAGCTTCACCAATGACTTTTTCTTCAAATTCAGGATCAAGCATCCCTTTCATGGCATCTTCGATTTCTTCGATAACCTTGTAGATGATGCTGTGAAGACGAATTTCAACTTCATCAGTTTCCGCTTGTTGACGTGCTTGTGGTGTAGGACGAACGTTAAATCCGATAACAACAGCATCTGAAGCTTCCGCAAGAGTAATATCAGATTCGTTGATAGCACCTACTGCTGAGTGAACAACATTAACACGAACACCCTCAACATCAATCTTAAGAAGTGATGCTGCCAAGGCTTCAACAGAACCTTGTACGTCGGCCTTGATGATAACATTAACAGTCTTCAATTCACCGGCTTTAAGGGTGTCAAAAAGGTTATCAAGACTAACACGATGTGTTTGTTGACGTTGTTTCATAAGGGCACGTTTGGCACGTTCTTCACCGGCTGCACGAGCTGCTTTTTCATCTTCATAAACGGCAAAATGGTCACCCGCCATAGGCGCTTCGTTCAAACCAGTAATTGAAACTGGTGTTGATGGTGCTGCAGTCTTAATACGACGACCAAGGTCATTGGTCATAGCACGGACACGTCCGAAGGTATTACCAACAACGATTGGGTCTTGAACATGCAAAGTACCTTGTTGAACAAGGAGGGTTGCAACCGCACCTTTACCTTTATCCAAACGCGCTTCAATAACGGTACCGATGGCACGAACTGTTGGGTCAGCTTTAAGTTCTTCCACTTCAGCCACAAGAAGAACTGTTTCAAGCAATTCTTCAATATTTTGACCAAACTTCGCTGAAATTTCAACGAATTCGCTATCGCCACCCCATGCTGTTGAGATAACGCCATGCTCTGCCAATTCACCGATTACACGCTCTGGGTTAGCACCTGGTTTATCAATCTTGTTAATCGCAACAATGATTGGAACACCAGCAGCCTTAGAGTGGTTGATGGCTTCAATAGTTTGTGGCATAACACCGTCATCCGCAGCTACAATCAAGATAGTAATATCTGTAACAGAAGCACCACGGGCACGCATAGATGTAAAGGCCGCGTGTCCTGGAGTATCAAGGAAGGTGATTTTCTTACCACCCTCTTCAATTTGGTAGGCACCAATATGCTGTGTGATACCACCAGCTTCTCCAGTCGCAACACGTGAGTTACGAAGGGTATCAAGAAGGGTTGTTTTACCATGGTCAACGTGTCCCATAATAGTAACAACTGGTGCACGTTCTACCATAGCATCTTTATTGAGGTAGTCTTCGTCAACAAAGAAACGTTCGATATCAGCATTATCGACTTCTTCTTTCTTGGTTGCCTCAATACCGTAGTCAACCATCAACAACTCAATAGTATCCCCATCAAGAGATTGGTTCTGAGTTGCCATAACACCCATCATGAAGAGTTTCTTAACGATTTCAGCTGGCTCACGTTTAATACGTTTTGCGATTTCTGCAACCGTCATGCCTTCAGTATATTCAAATTCTTTTGGTAATTCATGGAATTTACGCTCTGTTACTGGTTTTGGAGCTGAATTACCACGGTTATTTTTACCTTTTTTATTTTTGTTTTTATTCCAGTTACTATTTCGTTGATTTCTCACTTGGTTTTGATTATTCCACTTATTATTTCTTGTTTGCTTAGGTCCATCTTCATTCTCGCGACGATTATCACGTGATTTATCTGGACGTGCCTTTTTACGACGTGTATCTTGTGCTTGCGCAGCTGGAGCTGGTTGAGCAACCGGTGCTGGTTTGGGAGCTGGCTTAGCTTCAGCAACTGCTTTTTGAGCAGTGACTTCAGCCTGTTGTTTTTCTTTTCTTGCCTTTTCTTGCTCTTTCGCACGGCGTTGCTCTGCAGCTTTTTCTTCACGGAAGCGTGTTTCACTTTGACGTGAATATTCTGCATTTTGCTCTGCTTTCAAGGCTGCTGCACGCGCTTTAAAGTCAATACGTGGACCTGCCTGATTGTTGCGGGCAGCATCGTTACGTTTATTTCGACCTTGATCATTGCGCTGTTTACCTTGGAAATTACGGTCACGATTACTATTGTTACCGCGGTTCCCATTATTACGGTTGCCTTGACCATTTCCATTTTGGTTGCGACGATCATTATTCTGACGTTTACCTTGATCGTTCCCTTGTTGATTTCGGTTACGATTACGGTTGTCACGGCCTCCGCCGTTTTGACGACGCTCTGCTTCTGCCTTGGCACGTGCTTCACGTTCTGCCTTAAAATTACGGCTTTGTGGTTTTTTCGGAGTCGCAGGGGCTTCTTTGACTTCAGCCTTTGATATTTCTTTAGCTGGAGCTGATTTGGCAACAGGTACCTTATCAACCTTAGGCGCTACCTTTTCCTCTTTAGGAGTTGGTGTCGCTTTAGGAGCTGGCTTGCTTTCAGCCTTAGCTGTTCCCTCTTTTAAACTTGAAGTGATACGATTAGCATCAGCTTCTTCAACTGATGAGGAATGGCTCTTCACAGAAAGACCTAGTTCTTGAGCTTTTGCAACAACAACCTTGCTTTCTACACCAACCTCTTTTGCGATTTCATATAATCGTTTCTTTGACACGTGATGTCCTCCTATTCTTTAGTCCATAAGAGTCCTCATTTTCTTTGAAAATCCAGCATCAACTACAGCAACCGTTTTTCTTGGTTTACCAATAGCCATGCTTAATTCCAGTGCGTTAAACACTGTGGAGACTTCTATATTATAGTAGTTACATTTATCAGTCGTCTTTTTAGTCACGTTACTACCAGCATCATTGGCAAGAAAAACTAGTCTCGCCTGCCCTGATTGAACTGCCTTGATGACAAGTTCTTCGCCAGAAATAAGCTTTCCAGCTCTTTGTGCTAGTCCCAACATATTTGACAATTTTTCTGTGTTATTCAAGACCTAACTCTCTTCTTTTGACCTTGTGATCCACATAAGCAATGAGTTCATCATAAAAACTTTCAGGAACATCCATGGAGAAACTATGGTTAAAAGCACGTTTCTTTTTAGCTTGGAGAGCTTCTTCATTATCTAGTTTAATGTAAGCACCTCGGCCATTTTTCTTTCCTGTTGGATCAATGAAAATCTCACCATCTTTAGTTTTTACGATGCGGAGCAAATCACGTTTATCAATGATTTCTCCTGAGACAACTGATTTGCGTAAAGGTATTTTTCGTGTTTTAGCCATCAAACACCTCTATGTTCTTCTTATTCTGCTTCTGTTGTTTCAATTACTTCTTCTGTTGTGACTTCAACAGGTGTAGCATCTTCTGCAACAATCTCGTCAACAACTTCCTCAGTAGCAGCCTCAGCTTTTTCAGCTTCGAGTGCTTCATATTCAGAAGCTGACTTGATGTCAATACGGTAACCAGTCAAATGAGCTGCCAAACGAACGTTTTGTCCACGACGACCAATTGCAAGAGATAATTTGTTATCTGGTACAACTACTGTCGCACGTTTGCTATCATCTTCGTCAAAGAGAACATAGTCCACTTCAGCCGGTGCAATAGCATTGTAGATAAATTCAGCTGGATCTTCAACCCATTGAATAACATCAATATTTTCCTCAACAGGAACTTCAATTCCTGTCTTAGCATCCAAACGTGTTGGGTGGAAACGGCTGACAACTTTCTTGATGTTGCTTCCACCACGACCAACGATAGTACCAATAGCATCAACGTTAGGGTTATGACTGCGAACAGCAACTTTGGTACGATCACCAGCTTCACGAGACACGCTCATGATTTCTACAGTTCCATCAAATACTTCAGGAATTTCTTGTTCCATGATACGTTTGATGAATTCTGGATGGCTACGGCTTACAAAGACGTTAACACCTTTAGGGTTGTTTTCAACTTTATAAACATAAACATCGATGACGTCGTGTGACTTAAAGCTTTCGCCAGGAATTTGGTCTTGGCGTGACAATTGAGCTTCTAGCGTTCCAAGATTCACATAAATGAAACGTTGGTCAAAGCGTTCAACTGTTCCTTGCATGATTTCACCTTCATGTTGCTTATAGTCATTATAAGTGATTTCACGCATCTGCTTGCGCATCTTTTCCATAATGGTTTGTTTGGCAGATTGCGCTGCGACACGGCCAAATTCATCGACTGACTCTTCAAAACGAATCTTGTCACCAAGCTCGTAGGCAGAGCTGATAGCAAGGGCATCTTTCAAGCTAATTTCCAAACGACTATCAAAGACTTCGTCTACAACTTCACGAACGGTATAAACTTGAAAATCACCTGTTTTTTCATTGAATTCAACTACAGCTGATTCTGACTGACCATAACGACGCTTGTAGGCTGACTTAAGCGATTCAACCACAGCATCAATGATGTCTTCCTTGTTAATGTGTTTTTCTTCTTCCAAGACACGGAAGGCTTCTAGCATTTCTTTGCTCATATTCTTTGTTGTTTTAGCCTCTAGTGGCCAAAACTGGCATCCTTTCTTTATTTACACTAAGAGTTTTAGAGTTTGACTGCCAAACGAGCTTTAGCAACTGTTTGATAGGGAATCTCAACAGTTTTATGGCGAGTCTTATCAAGGTAATCAATTGTTAGGGTTTCCCCATCAAAGGCCACCAAGTCACCTTGGAAAATCTTGATCTTATCAATAGCCTTGTAAAGACTAACATTGATATATTGACCAACAGCATTTGTCAAAGCTTCTTTGGTTTTTAAGGGACGCTCTAACCCTGGACTAGAAACTTCCAGCATGTATTGATCCGGGAAAGGATCAGGCTGAATAGTATCCAAGAGGGGACTGATAATTTCAGTCAAGTTTGCAGTATCTTCTACAGTAATACCTCCTGGCTTATCAATCAAAACTGACAAGACATAGTCACCGCCAAGCTTTTCGTACTCGATATCGACTAGTTCGTATGGCTCAGGAATAGCTGGAGCTACGACTGCCGTCACGAGATCAATAATTTTTTGCGACATTATGACCTCCTTACACACACAAGAGACGAAGTTTCTACTCCGCCTCTCTTTCGTTATTTTCCTATATTATAGCATAGCTCAAAAGCCATTGCAAGGAATAACCATATTGCTATCATTTCATAACAAAAAGGTTGGGAATCACCCAACCTTATTTATTGCGTCGCTGGAACAGTGCTATAAGTAGTCACACCCGATCCATTATTATTGTATGTAGGGGTTGTCGTACCTTGTTCCTGAACATAATTACCGGTGTTTTCACTATAGTTATTGCTATAGGTAGTGCCTCCATTGTAGGTACTTACCGATCCACCACCTGCTGCCTCAGATGACCCGCCCTCATAATTTGAAGATGCCTCACTCGAAGCCGCACTTCCTTTAGAATTAACGAAATCATCTGAGCCATAGTTAGAGCTACCAGAACCATAGAGAACCAAACTAGTCTTAAGATTAGATTCAGAAACTTTCTTCTTACCAACTTCCTGCTTAATGCGATTTTGCACCTTAAGAATATCCTCAGTGGAGGCTACTTGATAGCTTCCTCCATTGATCATGGCATCCGAACCAGCCAATTGGTATGACTTAATATTTTTAAGGGCATCACTATAACCCATCAAGCTACGCAAAGTATTGGTATCACCAAGATCGATACTGGTTTGAACATTTGAACTTACAGCCGACAAAATTTTCTTGTAAGAACCAATAGAGTCCATCTTCAAAAGCTTAGCTACAACTTTTTGAATAACCTCACGTTGACGTTTTTGGCGACCATAGTCACCATCAGGGTCATCGTAACGCATACGTGAATAGACTAAAGCTTGCTCACCATTGATTTTATGGGTTCCGGGCTCAACTTTTGCCTGAAATTCAGGTTCATTTTCTGCAATCGAAATGGGAAAATCAAAATGATTCGTTACCTCAATACCACCAACAGCATCTACCAGATCAATCATACCCTGCATATTAATCAGTGCATAATAGTCAATATCAATATCTAAAACCTTTTGAATGGTTGAAATAGCCAAGTCAGCACCACCCTCAGCATATGCTGAATTTAGTTTTGCTTCACCCGACCCCTCAATATCTGTCAAAAGGTCACGTTCCAAACTGGTCATGGTTGTTTTCTTAGTCTTAGGGTTCACTGTTACCAAAATCATGGTATCAGAGTTTCCTTCCCAGGTTTCCTTACGTTCTTTGGATCCTGTATCTACCCCCATCAAGAGAATAGTTATAGGCTTAGTCTGTTGAATAGCCTTACTATTCCCCGAAGTTGCTTTAGAAGCCCTAAACGTTTTTGACAATTCGCCTGTGGCATAATTATAAGTTGTCGTTAGGTAAATACCAGCAGCTACTACTGTCGTTGCAAAAATCGCCAACAACATCAATAAAATTTTTCGTCCAAGTTTCATGTTTTTTCCTAATCTATGAGTTTAGCCATAAGGTAAACATCTAGAAATTCTCCATTTTTAGTTCTTGCACCACGTTTCTTAGTGCCTTCAATGTCAAATCCGAATTTTTGATAGAGATGAACCGCCCGTTTATTACGTGCTTGAACCGTCAACTCTAAGCGGCGGATAGTTGGTGTATGATCTGCCCAGTCAATCATTGTTTCCATAAGAAACTGGCCAACACCATTCCCCCAGTAGGGTTTAGAAACCGCAATAAATACGTCGCCGATATGACTGGTCTTAGTATCTTGATCAGAGGTAACATTACAAACACCAATGACCTCATGACCCAATTTTGCCACCAAACAAATCTCATTAAGCCTATGCTGATGACTTTCAATATAAGTGGCTAACTGTTCAACACTCAGTATAGAACTTCTATCATCTTGTGCTAGAAAATCCGATTCCAAGGCTACAGTCTCTAGTAAACGAGCTAGAGAGGCAGCATCCTCTCTTTGAGCTTCCTCAATGACTAATTCTTGCTCAGCCATTTACCATTTCCTCCTGAATCTCCTTACTTCTAGGACCGAAAGATTCAAAAAGCAACTGACGTCCATCTCCATGATGAGATATCGAAATTAGGAGATAATCCCCTAACAGACTCTCGTCTAGGAGCTCACCCCACTCGATGATGGTCACACCTTCACCATACAGAAAATCATCCAAATCAATAGAATCAGGATCATCACCAATGCGGTAGACATCTAAATGATAGAGTGGCAGCCGCCCCTCATACTCCCTTACAATAGTATAGGTTGGACTCTTTATCATCTGTGAAATATCCAAACCTTTGGCAATCCCCTTGGTTAAGGTTGTTTTGCCAGCTCCCAGATCACCTGAGAGAACAATTATATCTCCAGAATCGAGCAGTCGACCTAACTTTTGGCCGATACTAATCAATTCTTCTTCATTTTGACTGTAAATCATGTTTTCATTATATCAAAAAATAAAAATATGGACTAGAATCCACTGTAAAAATACAGTAGAAACTTATAAATATCGAATCATTTAAGTAAGAAGTTAAGATGTGTATTTTAATCTTCAATTTATTTTAACCACATCAACCACTCATAGATTAGAAATCATTTTGTAAAACTTACTATAGATTTGAAAGTTAATCAAAAAAACTCTCTCACATTCCCCAGATAAAATCGCAAAAGAAAAAGCCTGACAAATATACAGACTTTTAACTTTCAAGCTTTAGAACACAGCCATACTGATGAAGTTAAGGATAAACAAGATATCCAAAATCCACATAATAAAGTGGACATCCTTAGTTTGACCTTTGACGATTTTGACCAAAGTATAAGTAAGGAAACCAGCTGCGATACCATAAGTAATACTATATGAGAATCCCATGAAAATAGAAGTGAAGAAGGCAGGAATAGCTTCAGACAAGTCTTCCCAATCGACACTCTTAAGGTTAGAGAGCATCATAACACCTACAATAATAAGAATAGGCGCTGTTGCCGCATTTGGAACGATTGACACCACTGGACTAAAGAAACTAGAAATGGCAAAGAGTACAGCAACCACAAGAGCTGTCAAACCAGTACGTCCACCAGCACCAATACCTGCTGCAGATTCAACGTAAGTTGTAACGTTTGAAGTCCCTGCAATGGCACCAATACTTGTACCAACAAGGTCAGAGTAAAGAGCACGGTCAAGAGCTTTTGATTCGTTGTTATCACCTGTTGAAGCAATGATACCAACCTTCTCACCAGTACCAATCAAGGTACCGATAGTATCGAAGATATCAGTCAATGAAAAGGCAAGAATAGCCATAAAGACACCAGGCAAACGAGAAACATCTGCAAAGAGTGATCCCAATCCCTTAGATCCAAGCGCTGCACCAAAGACCTGACCAAGATCCTTAATAGATGATGTCAAGCTAGCTGCGTGCCAGTCAATGCTTCCAAGATCAACGACACCAGCAAAGATAGCAATGATAGTCGTCACGAGGATTGAAAGAAGAACACCACCACGAATACCTTTAACAATAAAGAAAATCGCAATCGCAAGACCAATCAAACCTACAATTACAGTTGGGTTATTGAAAGCAACCAAACCTGGTGTAGCTGACGATGAAGCTGTAATTGAAGCCTTAGCCATGTCAGCACCTTTGCCTGCTACAGTGTAGGTATGTGGATTAATTGAGAATTTCAAGAAACCAGCATTTTTAATCCCAACATAGGCAAGGAAAACACCGATACCTGCTGAAATAGCAGATTTGAGAGCTGTTGGAATAGACTCAATAATCATCTTACGTACTTTAGTTACCGTGATGATCAATGAAATAACACCACATAGAAAGACCATTGCTAAGGCCTCTTGCCAAGTGTAACCCAAAGAAAAGACCACTGTGTAGGTGAAGAAGGCATTAAGCCCCATACCAGGCGCTTGAGCGTATGGTAGGTTAGCATAAAATGCCATCATCAATGTCCCTGCAACCGCACCAATAATTGTTGCTAAGAAAACACCTTGTGCAGGCATTCCTGTTTGGGCCAACATCGCTGGGTTAACAAAGAGGATGTAAGACATGGCAAAGAAAGTTGTCAATCCGGCAGTCACTTCTGTGCGGACGTCAGTACCATGTTCTTTCAATTTGAAAAACTTTTCCATGAAAGTTTAGACTCCTTAATAAAAAATATTGTCAAAATCCGAATAATTTCGGAACATTCTCATGTAGAATGCAACATTACTATTCTACATGAAATCATTTGACGGTGCAAGGTTTATTTCCTGAGACTTTTCTTATGAAAAACCGAACGTTCTTAGAAAGCTCTTTCTTAATCACCAACAAAGGACAGATTTTTGCTATAATAGGAACATGACAAAAAAATTGATTGCACTAGATCTTGATGGAACGTTATTACGCCCAGATGGAACTATTTCAGAATTTACACAAAAAACGATTAAAGACGTACAAAACAAAGGACACCAAGTCGTTATTGCTACAGGTCGTCCTTATCGTATGGCTATTGAGCATTACAAAACACTAGGGTTAGAAACACCACTCATCACCTTCAACGGCTCTTTGACCAATCTTCCAGACCAAGACTGGGCTTATGAGCATTCGGTTAAATTAGATAAGAAATATCTGATTAGCCTCTTACAACGCCATGATGAATTAGAGATGGATTTTCTGGCTAGTGAATATCGAAAACACTTCTATATCACTATGAATCACCCAGAACGTATCCAACCACAACTCTTTGGTGTTGATAAAATTATTGAGGCTATGCGTTTAGAACCAACTAAAATCACGCGCAACCCAAATGCTCTTCTTATGCAAACTCGTCACGAAGATAAGTACCAGCTAGCCGATGATATCAAGAAAGACTTCAAGGAAGAAATTGAAGTTGATTCTTGGGGTGGCCCGCTTAATATTTTGGAGTTTTCACCTAAAGGTATTAACAAGGCCTACGCCCTAAACTACTTACTTAAGGCTATGCGCAAATCAACGGATGATCTGATTGCTTTTGGAGACGAACACAACGACACAGAGATGTTGGAACTTGCTAAAACTGGTTATGCCATGAAGAATGCTAGCTCTGTCCTTCTCCCCCACGCTAACGAACAAATTGAGTGGACTAATGAAGAGGATGGCGTTGCTCGCAAACTCCAGGAACTCTTCTTATAAATAACAAAAGACACCGAAAATTTCTTCGGTGTTTTTTCTTATGATTAAGGTAAAATAGCCACTGCACGCACTGGGGAGCCTGTCGCCTTGTCCCAGTGAGGAAATGCAATCGAAATCAAAGCACCAACGGCTGGAACTTGATCCAATTGATTCAAAACTTCTACCTGATAAATGTTTTGTTCCAAGAGGTAGTATTCGTTTACCAAACCATGTTCTGCTGCTGGAATGCCAGCATCTGTATCAAAAGTCTCGTGACCGACAGCCTTAACCTGACGTTCATAAATCAAGAATTCTAGAGCTTCACGGCTCCACCCTGGACTCTGTTGAACCCCATTTTCATCAAGGTTGCGCATAGCATCTTGATCTGGCCAACGCTTCGACCAATCACTACGAAAAGCGACAAAGGCCCCTTCAGTAATTTGTCCATATTCTGCTTCAAAGTCTAAGATATCTTGTTTGCTCAAAATAAAGTTTGGATTGGCAGCAACTTCTTTAGACTTGTCGATAACATAGAGTGGTAAAAGAAGATCTTTGAGGGCAATCTCATCCAACCAACGACCACCTTCTACAAAGTGAATCGGTGCATCAATATGCGTTCCGTATTGACCAACCACTGTAAATTTTTGAACATGGAAACCATCTTTTAATGTAAAAAGGTCTTCTTGTTTCAAGGCTGGGAGAGCTGGAAAGTGTGGACTTTCTGCATTAATTTTGTGGGTCAAGTCAACCCATTTCTTAGATTGCAATTCTTTATAAATACTTAGTAAATCTGATATAAGGAGGTCCTCTTTTCTTATAGATTTAACATTAAACAGTTAATTGACAAAAATATAGCAGCCATTACTAGCTATTACAAGCATTTATCTCATTTTATCATAATCCCATTTCCTCTATTTAAATATAGCTTCAAACTATATCTAACACCTTTTGTCTGATTGTCTGAAAAGAAAGTATATTTGCGATAATTTGATATTTTTTTCAATTTTATGACACTTTTATTACGAAAAGCATTGACAAATCTATGATAACGTTTTACAATTAGATTGTTCTAATTTTCGAGGGACTAAAAAAATATTGTTGTCATTTTCATGTCATGAATGATAATACCAATAATCATTTTTCTATTCCTAAGAAGCAATATATAAAAGGAGGAAGAACACTAATGGGTATCGGTATTATTATTGCTAGCCATGGTAAATTCGCTGAAGGTATTCACCAATCAGGTTCTATGATTTTTGGTGAACAAGAGAAAGTTCAAGTGGTTACTTTCATGCCAAATGAAGGTCCTGACGACTTGTACGCTCACTTCAAAGATGCCATCGCTCAATTTGACGCTGACGACGAAATTCTTGTCCTTGCAGACCTTTGGTCTGGGTCACCATTTAACCAGGCAAGCCGTATCAAGGAAGAAAATCCTGATCGCAAGATGGTTATCGTGACAGGACTCAACTTGCCAATGCTTATCCAAGCATATACGGAACGTATGGTAGCTCCTGATGCTGGGGTTGAAGAGATTGTCGCTAACATTTATAAGGAAACAAAAGAAGGCGTTAAAGTCCTTCCAGAAGGCCTTATTCCTAAAGAAGACACTAAACCAGCCGACGCTAAGCCTTCTGTTCCTAAAGGTACCATTCCTGAAGGAACAGTACTTGGTGATGGAAAAATCAAATACGTTTTGGCTCGTGTTGACACACGTCTCCTCCACGGTCAGGTTGCGACTGGTTGGACTCACTCAACTCACCCAGACCGTATCATCGTTGTTTCAGACACTGTTTGTCATGATAAACTTCGTACAAACATGATTAAACAAGCCGCTCCATCTGGTGTTCAAGTTCACGTTATCCCAATTAAAAACATGGTTAAAGCAAACAATGACCCACGTTTTGGAGATACACGTGCTATGCTTCTCTTTGAATCTGTTGAAGATGCTCTTGCTGCTGTTAAAGCAGGTGTTGATGTTAAAGAAATCAACCTTGGTTCTTCAGCTTATAAAGAAGGAAAAGTCAACGTTACTAAGGCTCTTTCATTTGACCAAACAGATGTGGATGCTATCAAAGAGTTGCAATCATTGGGTGTCAAATTTGACGTTCGTGGGGTACCAAGTGATAGCCCAGCAAACGTTGATGCCTTGATTAAGTCAGCTGAAACTAAATTAGCAGAGAAGAAATAATTTTGGAGGATGCATAAATGAGTTTAGTACAAATTATTTTAGTCGTAATTGTTGCTTTCATCATCGGTTGTAGCTCAGTTAACGACCAAATCGAAACATACCAACCAGTTGTGGCTTGTTCCCTTATCGGTCTTGTTACTGGTCATCTCGAACTCGGCGTAATGTTGGGTGGTAGCTTACAATTGATCACTATGGGATGGGCAAACGTTGGTGCTGCCATGGCACCAGATGCCTCACTTGCCGCTGTAGCTTCTACAATCATCCTTATCTTGGGTGGTCAAGGAACTAAAGGGATTGGTCCTGCCATCGCCCTTGCGGTGCCTTTGGCTGTTGCCGGTCTTGCCTTGACAATGGTTGTCCGTACAGCAACTGTCTTCATCGCTCATATTATGGATAGCCGTGCAGAAGCTGCTGATATCGCTGGTGTTGAAAGATGGCACTTTATCGGTATGGCCCTCCAAGGTCTCCGTGTTGCTATCCCTGCCCTCCTCTTGCTCTTGATTCCTGCTCACCTCGTACAATCTGGTCTTGAAGCTATGCCTGAATGGTTAAAATCAGGTATGACAATCGGTGGTGGTATGGTTGTAGCCGTTGGTTATGCCATGGTTATCAACATGATGTCTAGTCGTGAAGTTTGGCCATTCTTCTTCCTTGGTTTTGCTTTGGCTGCCCTCAAAGAGTTGACCTTGATTAGCTTGGGTATCATCGGCCTCTGTCTTGCCGTTATGTACCTTGCGCTTGAAGCTAGTGGTTCAAATGGTTCTTCAAATGATGGAGGATCAGGTGATCCCCTCGGTGAAATTCTGGAAGACTTTTAATTAGGAGGAAAGAAAATGGCTGATTCAAAAATTAAATTAACAAAAGCAGATCGTTTCAAAGCTTTCTTGCGCTCATACTTCCTTTTAGCTTCATTCAACTATGAACGTATGCAAAATGGTGGTGTGGCTTACACCCTTATTCCTGCAATCAAAAAACTTTATCAAACTAAAGAAGACCGTGCTGCTGCGCTTAAGCGTCACTTGGAATTCTTCAATACACAACCTTTCATGGCCAACCCAATCTTTGGGGTTACGCTTGCCTTGGAAGAAGAACGTGCCAACGGTGCTGAGATCGATGATGCGGCTATCTCAGGGGTTAAGGTCGGTATGATGGGACCTCTTGCAGGTGCCGGTGACCCTCTCTTCTGGTTTACCCTTCGTCCAATCTTCCTTTCACTAGGAGCAGGTTTGGCTGTTTCAGGTAACGTCCTAGGCCCAATCGTCTTCTTCGTTCTCTGGAACGTTATGGTTGCCGCTGTTAAATGGTATACTCAAGAATTTGGTTACCGTGCTGGTACTGCGATTACAGACGACTTGTCAGGTAACCTTCTCCAACAAGTAACTCGTGGCGCATCAATGATGGGGATGTTCGTTATCGGTTCTCTTATCCAACGTTGGGTAAGCATTACCTTCACACCAGTTGTCTCTGTTGTTAAACAACAAGAAGGTGCTTATATCGATTGGGATAAACTTCCAAAAGGTATTGCCGGTGTTAAAGCAGCCTTCCTAGAACAAGCTGCTGGTAAATCACTCGAAGCCAACAAGGTAACAACATTGCAAGATAACTTGAACCAATTGATTCCTGGTCTTGCTGCCCTTGGTTTGACTTTCCTCTGTATGTACCTTCTTAAGAGAAAAGTTTCTCCAATCGTTATCATTTTGGGTATCTTTGTTCTAGCTATTGTGCTCCACATTATTGGTGTACTCTAATCGGAGCAAGGTATGGTTAAATCGCTCAATACCGAAATGGCTCACACAACTAAGGGAACTTGGTTTCGTGAAGGGCCTATTTACGGAAATATCATGGTCGGAGATAAGGCTTTCGAATTTTACAATGATACGAAGTTACAAGACTACGTTCAAATTCCTTGGGATGAAATCACTTATGTGATTGCCGATGTCTACTTCGGTGGTAAATTCATCCCACGCTTTGAAATCCGTACTAAGCAAAATGGACGTTTCCGTTTTGCCAGTCGAAAAAGCCGAATAACTTTGAAAGAAATTCAAAAAAGAATTCCTCGAGAAAGTTTAAGAAAAGCACCTAGCTTCATCGTTGTTCTCAAACAAGGCTTTAAGAATCTTTTCCGACTCATTGTCAAGAAGAAATAATCTCCGAATATTATAAAAAGATTGTCCAATCTAATAGTTGGGCAATCTTTTTATAATATTTTGCTCATTTTTGAAAGAAATTGACTTCTTTTGAAATTTTATCTCACTAGCTATTGACATTTACGTGAAAGCGTTTTACAATATAATTGTTCTTGATTTCTTATGTTTAAAAAGATTGAGAGACGCTTTTTTTAGCGTCTTGAAAAAAATCGGAGATAGTCTTTTTAAGCCTAGGAAATAATAATTTATAAGGAGGAGAACACGAATGGGTATCGGTATTATTATTGCCAGCCATGGTAAGTTCGCTGAAGGGATCCACCAATCAGGCTCTATGATTTTTGGAGACCAAGAGAAAGTTCAAGTCGTAACTTTCATGCCAAGTGAAGGTCCTGATGATTTGTACGCTCACTTCAACGACGCCATTGCACAATTCGATGCTGATGATGAAATTCTTGTTTTGGCTGACCTTTGGTCTGGTTCACCATTTAACCAAGCTAGCCGAATTGCTGGAGAAAATCCAGATCGCAAGATTGCTATCATCACAGGACTTAACTTGCCAATGCTAATCCAAGCATACACTGAACGTATGATGGATGCTAACGCTACTGCAGAGCAAGTTGCTGCTAATATCATCAAGGAAGCTAAGGGTGGTATCAAGGCACTTCCAGAGGAGCTTAATCCAGCTGAGGAAACAACAGCAGCTCCTGTAGAAGCTGCTGCACCTCAAGGAGCTATCCCAGAAGGGACAGTTATCGGAGATGGTAAACTCAAGATTAACTTGGCACGTTTGGACACACGTCTCTTGCATGGTCAGGTAGCAACTAACTGGACACCTGCTTCTAAAGCAGACCGTATCATTGTTGCTTCAGATGACGTTGCTAAAGATGAGCTTCGTAAAGAATTGATCAAACAAGCAGCACCAAATGGGGTTAAAGCAAACGTTGTTCCAATTCAAAAATTGATTGATGCTTCTAAGGACCCTCGCTTTGGTAACACACACGCGCTTATCTTGTTCGAAACTGTTCAAGACGCACTTCGTGCTATCGAAGGTGGCGTGCCAATCAAAGAACTTAACGTTGGTTCTATGGCTCACTCAACTGGTAAAACAATGGTTAACAACGTTTTGTCTATGGACAAAGACGATGTTGCTTGCTTCGAAAAATTGCGTGACCTTGGCGTTGAATTCGACGTCCGTAAGGTACCAAATGATTCTAAGAAAGATTTGTTCGACCTTATCAAAAAAGCTAACGTTCAATAACCTTCATTCGGATAAATTAGTTGATAATCTCAGCTAATCACAACTCAATAGAAAAGGAATTATTACCATGTCAGATATGTCAATTATTTCTGCAATTTTGGTCGTAGTTGTTGCCTTCCTTGCTGGTCTTGAAGGTATCCTTGACCAATTCCAATTCCACCAACCACTTGTTGCATGTACCCTCATCGGTGCTGCTACAGGTAACCTCACTGCAGGTATCATGCTTGGTGGTTCTCTTCAAATGATTGCCCTTGCTTGGGCTAATATCGGTGCCGCTGTCGCTCCTGACGCTGCCCTTGCCTCTGTTGCTGCTGCCATTATTTTGGTTAAAGGTGGTAACTTCACAACTGAAGGTATCGGTGTTGCGACTGCAACAGCTATCCCACTTGCGGTTGCCGGTCTCTTCCTAACTATGCTTGTTCGTACAACATCTGTTGCCCTTGTTCACGCTGCAGATAAAGCAGCAGAAAGCGGAAACATCGCTGGTGTTGAACGTGCACACTACCTCGCCCTCCTTCTTCAAGGTTTGCGTATCGCTGTGCCAGCTGCCCTTCTTCTTGCTATCCCAGCAGAATCTGTTCAACATGCCCTTGGATTGATGCCTGACTGGCTCAACCACGGTATGGTTGTCGGTGGTGGTATGGTCGTAGCCGTTGGTTACGCCATGGTTATCAACATGATGGCAACTCGTGAAGTTTGGCCATTCTTCGCCATCGGTTTTGCTTTTGCTGCTATTAGCCAATTGACACTTATCGCTCTTGGTGCTATCGGTGTCGCTATTGCCTTCATCTACCTCAACCTTTCTAAACAAGGTGGCGGAAATGGTGGCGGAACTTCAACTGGTTCAGGCGACCCAATCGGCGATATCTTGGAAGACTACTAGGAAGGGGTGCTCTCATGGCTGAAAAAATTCAATTATCTCAAGCGGATCGTAAAAAGGTTTGGTGGCGCTCACAATTCTTGCAAGGTTCATGGAACTATGAACGTATGCAAAACTTGGGTTGGGCTTACTCACTCATTCCTGCTATTAAAAAACTCTATACTAACAAAGAAGACCAAGCCGCAGCTCTTAAACGTCACTTGGAATTCTTCAATACCCACCCTTACGTAGCTGCTCCTATCATGGGTGTTACCTTGGCTCTTGAAGAAGAAAAAGCTAACGGTACTGACATCGAAGATGCTGCTATCCAAGGGGTTAAAATCGGTATGATGGGACCTCTTGCCGGTATCGGTGACCCTGTTTTCTGGTTCACAGTTCGTCCTATCCTTGGTGCCCTCGGTGCATCATTGGCACAAGCTGGTAACATCGCTGGTCCACTTATCTTCTTCATCGGTTGGAACCTTATCCGTATGGCCTTCTTGTGGTACACTCAAGAACTTGGTTACAAAGCAGGTTCAGAAATCACTAAAGACATGTCTGGTGGTATCTTGAAAGATATTACTAAAGGGGCATCAATCCTTGGTATGTTCATCTTGGCTGTCCTTGTTGAACGTTGGGTTTCTATCGTCTTCACTGTAAACCTTCCAGGTAAAGTTTTGTCTAAAGGTGCCTATATCGAATGGCCTAAAGGCAATGTTAGCGGTGACCAACTTAAGACTATCCTCGGCCAAGTTAATGACAAACTTAGCTTCGATAAGATTCAAGTGGATACCCTCCAAAAACAATTGGATTCATTGATTCCAGGTTTGATGGGACTTCTCCTTACTTTTGCATGTATGTGGTTGCTTAAGAAGAAAGTTTCACCAATCACAATCATCATCGGACTCTTTGTAGTTGGTATTGTTGCAAGCTTCTTCGGAATCATGTAAAAAGAGTAAGAGTTTAGCAAAGCTGAACTCTTTTCTTATGCTATAATAAAGGTACTACAATCAAAAAGCGAGATAGATATGGCACAATCACTAAACAAAACAGTTGAACTACATACAACAGGCGTTTCCTACATGGCTATCGGGGGGAAAGTCGGTAAATTTCTAATCGGAGATGTGGCTCTTGAATTCTACCCAGATGTCAATGTCGAGCAATACATTCAAATTCCATGGACTAGCATCACTCAAATCGGTGCAAATGTATCAGGAAAGAGAATTAGCCGCCACTTTGAAGTGTTGACAGACAAGAGCAAATTCCTCTTTGCTTCTAAAGATTCTGGGAAGATTCTAAAAATTGCTAGGGAACACCTTGGCAATGAAAAAGTCGTCAAGCTACCAACTCTCATTCAAACTATTGGGGCTCGACTCAAAGGTTTATTTGCCAAAAAATCATAATTTTTGTATAATATAACAGACGGATAAGTACTAGCTAGACCCTTACAGAAAGCCTGCGGTTGCTGCGAGCAGGTAGGGTTGACCTACGAAATTCTACCGTTTCTAATAATTAAAAACATAAACAAGTGCACTCCTGTGAAGTTGGATGGAACCGTGGCCTATGTCACTCCAACACTTTCACTGGAGTGTTTTACTTTTTGGAGGAACTTATGTTAGATGTAAAACGTATTCGTAACGACTTCGATGCCCTTGCCGAAAAATTGGCTACACGTGGTGTCGCTGCTGAAACTTTAAATGAACTTAAAGAGCTTGATGTTAAACGTCGCGAACTTCTTATCAAATCTGAAGAACTCAAAGCTCAACGTAACATTGCTTCAGATGGTATCGCTCAAGCTAAGCGTAACAAAGAAGATGCTTCTGAACAAATCGCAGCAATGCAAAAAGTCTCTGCAGCAATTAAGGAAATTGATGCAGAACTTGCTGCTATCGATGAAAAGCTTAATGCCATCGTTGTGACACTTCCAAACACACCAAATGACTCTGTTCCTGTAGGCGCTGACGAAGATGAAAACGTAGAAGTTCGTCGTTGGGGAACACCTCGTGAATTTGATTTTGAAGTTAAAGCACACTGGGATCTTGGGGAAGACCTTGGTATCCTAGATTGGGAACGTGGTGCTAAAGTCACTGGTTCTCGTTTCCTTTTCTACAAAGGCCTTGGAGCAAAATTAGAACGTGCAATCTACAACTTCATGTTGGATGAGCATGCTAAAGAAGGTTACACTGAGATGATCACACCTTACATGGTTAACCACGACTCAATGTTCGGTACTGGTCAATATCCAAAATTCAAAGAAGATACTTTCGAGCTTGACGGTACTGACTATGTCCTTATCCCAACAGCCGAAGTTCCTTTGACAAACTACTACCGTGGTGAAATCCTTGATGGTAAAGAATTGCCAATCTACTTCACAGCTATGAGCCCTTCATTCCGTTCAGAAGCTGGTTCAGCTGGTCGTGACACACGTGGTTTGATTCGTCTTCACCAATTCCACAAGGTTGAAATGGTCAAATTCTCAAAACCTGAAAACTCTTATGATGAATTGGAAAAAATGGTAGTTAACGCTGAAAACATTCTTCAAAAACTTAACTTGCCATACCGTGTCATCACTTTGTGTACTGGCGATATGGGATTCTCAGCTGCGAAAACTTACGACTTGGAAGTTTGGATTCCAGCACAAAACACTTACCGCGAAATTTCTTCATGTTCAAACACAGAAGATTTCCAAGCCCGTCGTGCACAAATCCGTTACCGTGACGAAGCCGATGGTAAAGTAAAACTTCTTCACACTCTTAACGGTTCAGGACTTGCTGTTGGACGTACAGTAGCCGCTATCCTTGAAAACTACCAAAACGAAGATGGTTCAGTAACTATCCCTGAAGTTCTTCGTCCTTACATGGGTGGTGCTGAAGTGATTTCACCAAAATAACAAGGAAAATCTCCAGAAAGAACCTGGAGATTTTTTAGTTTTGATTAGCTTCCTCGTAGTATGGTTTCAACTTATAGAATCCATCAGTAAGTTCTTCTACCAATTCTTCCATTGTTTCACTAGCAGTCACTGTCACATCATACTTGACCAACACCTTACGAACACGACCATCTCTAACCGCTTCTTTAAGCATCTGGCGATTCTCTTCAGTTCCTTCCACACGATGACTGACACCATCTTCTTGAGCAAAATAGTAAAGTGGAAAAGCAATCGGTAAGTCTAGGACCTTATGTTGCTTAGCTAGAGTAGTATCTGATTTTTTACGTTCGACAAAGCTAACTTCTACTGAAATCCCCCATTTTTCAGGCTGACCATAAAGTCGAGTCGCCATGGCCACATCGTCTAAACTATCCTCAGGGGCCCTGTAATAGCACCAAAAGTGTGGCCGACATATTTGTGCCTGATTGGCCCAATTACTGACACGATCCATCTTAAAGGGTGCCAAACGCTCCTCTAGAAGTTTTGCTAAAGTCTGCATCTCCTTACGAGCTGCTTGACCAAGTGACTTGAGTGATTCCATCTCTTCCTGATGTGGACCGGCTTTTTCAGGTTTGATATACTTAACTCCCTGTTTTGACAAATAAGCTTGAATATTTTCTAACATCATTTTCTCCTTACAATGATAAAAGACCAACCCATAAAGATTTTATTCTGGTTGGTCTCTTTTTTATTTACGTTTACGAGCAATCAAATGGATTGGGGTTCCCTCAAAACCAAAGGCCTGACGAATTTGATTTTCCAAGAAACGCATATATGAGAAGTGCATAAGCTCTTCTTCATTGACAAAGATGACAAATGTTGGTGGTTTAACCGAAACTTGTGTGCCATAGAAAATCTTAAGACGTTTTCCTTTGTCAGTTGGTGTTGGGTTGATGGCAATGGCATCCATGATAACATCATTCAAAACAGCTGATGAAATACGACGATTTTGACTCTCACTGATGCGTTTAATCATCTCTGGCAACTTGTTAAGACGTTGTTTCGTCTCAGCCGATACAAAGATAATTGGTGCATAGCTCAAAAATTGGAACTGATCACGGATATCTGCTTCCCAATTAGCAACGGTATGATTGTCTTTCTTAATCGTATCCCATTTGTTAACTACGATGATAATCCCTTTACCAGCTTCATGGGCAAAACCAGCGATACGCTTGTCATACTCACGGATACCTTCTTCGGCATTGATAACCATAAGGACGATATCAGAACGGTCAATAGCACGCATTGAACGCATGACAGAGTATTTTTCTGTGTTTTCATAAACCTTACCAGATTTACGCATACCAGCGGTGTCAATCATGGTATACTCTTGACCTTCACTGTCCACAAAGTTTGTATCAATGGCATCTCGAGTCGTACCAGCAATCGGGCTAGCAATTACACGGTCCTCACCCAAAATAGCGTTAATCAAGCTTGATTTTCCGACGTTTGGACGTCCAATCAAACTGAAACGGATGATATCTGGATTTTCTTCTTCAACTTCTGTTGGAAGATTTTCAACGATAGCATCGAGAACATCCCCTGTACCGATGCCGTGAACAGATGAAACTGGATAAGGATCACCAAGACCTAGAGAATAAAAATCATAGATATCTGCACGCATCTCAGGGTTATCCACTTTATTTACCGCCAAGATAACTGGCTTGTTGGTCTTATAGAGAATACGAGCAACGTACTCGTCCGCATCTGTCACGCCTTCCTTACCTGAAACGACAAAGACAATAACGTCAGCTTCAGTCATGGCAATGTCAGCTTGGTGCTTAATTTGTTCCATAAATGGTGCATCAACATCATCAATACCACCTGTATCAATTAAGCTAAACTGGCGATTAAGCCATTCAGCAGAGGTATAAATACGGTCACGTGTTACCCCTTCAACGTCTTCGACGATAGAGATACGTTCACCCGCAATTCGGTTAAATAGGGTCGATTTCCCAACGTTTGGGCGACCCACGATAGCAACTGTAGGTAATGTCATATGTTTAAGTCCCTGATTAAATAGGGATTCCTTTCTTCATTTAGCAGTCTCACTTCCACCAAAGGAAGCAAACTCTCTTATTCTTTATCATTATTAGATTCAACTTAGCGGCGATTAACACCCTTCAAGTGAACCTCTTTGGCAAGAAAACGAATACGCTCCATCACACGTTTGGCCTGCCAAGTCTCGTCTCCTTGACGTCCATTGGATAGCTTAGCTTCTAGATCCGAAAAACTATAGTTAGACGTAAAGAAGGTAGGCAACTCCTCAATCATGCGATGCTGGAGGATAACTTGCAAAACATCATCCCTAATCCAAGAAGAGAATTGTTCTGCACCGATATCATCTAGAACTAAAACTTCTGCCTGTTTGACAGCATCAATTTGTTCCTTGACAGAACCATCCTTGATTCCATTTTTAACATCAATAGTAAATGATGGGTAATGAATAATGGTCGTCGCAACCTTCTTGGTTTCGGAAAGTTCATGGGCCATAGCAGCCAACATGAAGGATTTTCCAACCCCCATGTCTCCGTAAATGTAGAGGCCTTTCTGGTCTGGACTAGGGTAATTCGCCACAAAATCCACGAGACTCTCAAAGGTATCTACACGCGCCACATCATCTAGAGCAATGTCCGCAAAGGTAATCTTACGATAAGACTGAGGCAGACTCACCAAGTTAATCCGTTTAGCAATAGCCTGTTGTTCTTGTTGCTCCTTGAGCTGACGCGTCTCCTTATAGGTGACATCAGCGTAACCTTCATTCATGGTCAGAATCGGTTCATACCCTTTGGCAATATACGAGGCATCACCTTCTTTGACCTTACGGCATTCCACTAGGAATTGATTAAACTTAGGAAGACTACGTTTGATTTCATCCTGGCTTAGGCTATGCTCTTGAATAAAGCTGGCCACTCTTGGATCCGCCAAAATTTGCTTCGTTAAATCTGTCGCATTGCCAGACCCATGATGCCCTGTTCGGTTTAGGGTTTGTCCAACTCTTTCCATAGGCTACTCCTTTCCTTTTTCTAGTTTTGCCAAAGCCCGACGTCTAATTTCATCCAACTTGGCCTGATCAGCCTGACTGGTTTGATTATCATAATCTGGATTACTCCAGCTCGGCACATTTGTTTTCTTCTTAGAATCAGCTTTTGCTTGCTGTGATTTCTTATCGTAACCACTACGCAAAGCTAAAAGTCCCTGTTCAGCAGTGACGATATTCTTAAAGGCAAAATCGTTGGCAAGTTTAGAGATATACTCTCGATTCACATTCGTCGAACGTGTCCGTCCCAAACTGTAGGCAACCATGAGGTTAATGACCTCATCCATAAAGCCTCTTTGTGCCAAATCCGTGAGAATCTGCTTCTCAGAATTAGTCACAGTCCCGCTTGGGCCTTTAGCACTTTGCAAGTAATCTATAGGTTTTTCGGACCTAACCGCTTTAAGAATCTTTTTCTCCGTCTCCGTCAAAGCAGAATCACCACCCAATGTTTGAGCTTGAGCCTGCTCTAATTGCACCTGCATACGCTTGACAATAATCTGGTGGTTCACGGCTGTCTTCTTAGCTAAGAGATAGGTGTCATACCAATTCATGCCATGAGTTTCAGACAATTTATAGATTTCTGGCACATCTGTCTTTTCATCTTTGAATACAAGCCCATCAGCCTGCATACGATTCCTGAAACTGCTTAAATCAAATGAATTTTTGGGCTTGATTTCAGACACAGACTTTTGAGCCAAACGCTCATCGGTAAAGACATCCGAAAAACGTTTAGATAAATCTTGCAAGCCTTGTAGACCTGCCGGTTTCAAAGCGTCTACTGCTGGTTCACTAATCTTTTGCTCGAGAAGTGAACTATAAACGGCATGTTTTAGAAACTGCTCAATTGATAAGGGAGACTTAAGCTCTATAACATAAAACCCTTGAGGTGAGTGGTAAAAGGCCAAGAGATCTACTGCTGTCAGAACCGCCAGTGCTTCCTGAAGGGGCTGCATTCCAAAGTTAAGGTGGTTCAGAATAGCTGCAAACTTATGGCGGTGATTACCATTGTCATAAAAAGCCACGAAATACTGGTAGAGAGCATATCCCTCACTCCCAATAATAGGATAATAGCAACGCATCAAACTTGCCTGATCGGGAACGATAACCTGATTGCCAACATAGACAAATTCTTCAATAGGTCTCATTTTTTAGACTCTTTTTTCGCACGTACAGTTTTGGTGATTTCTTGAAGTAACTCTTCAATCTCATCAACATCTTTGAAAGAACGGTAGACACTAGCAAAACGTACATAAGTAATTTCATCAAGGTCAGCGAGTTCTTTCATCACTAAATTCCCAATGACATCACTATCAACCTCTCCATCATGGTTACGGCGAATATTTTGCTCAATACGGGTGATGGCATTTTCGATATCCTCACTAGAAACCGGACGCTTCTGAGCACTCATCAAGATACCATTAAAAATCTTATCGCGAGAGAATTGTTCACGAGTACCGTCTTTTTTGACAACCAAAAGTGGAACTTCTTCCACACGCTCAAAAGTTGTAAAACGAGCATGACAAGAATCACACTCACGACGACGACGAATGGTATTCCCATCCTCTGCCTGACGGCTATCGATAACACTAGATTTATTATGTTGACATTTTGGACAACGCATGCACTTCACCACCAATCTTTGAAATTCGGTACTCTATTTTACCATAAAAACACACAAAAAGCACGCTCTAAACGAGGCGTGCTCACGACCAAGAATCACTCTAAGACTCTTATAAATTGATTTAAAGCTCAAGTTGAGGTGTCGTCGTTTCTCCATCCGCAAATGGAATGTAAAGGTCGAAACGTGTTCCAACACCAAGTTCAGAACTAACATCGATACGGCAGCGATAAGCTTCCACAATTTGGTAAAGGATTGACAAACCAATACCGACACCAGATTGCGTTGTCGTACGATTACGTGCCTTATCTGAACGATAGAAACGTTCAAAGATATGCTCAATATCTTCTTTAGAAATCCCTTCACCATTATCTTGTACTTGTACCAACATTTCATCTTCTAGAGCCTTAATTGTAACCTGGATTTCCTTGTTAACAGGAGAATACTTGACCGCATTATCAATCAAAATAGTAATCGCCTGTTCAAAGTGTTGGCTGTAAATCTGTGCTGGACGCTCTGAGCTCTCAAAATCATTGAGATAGAATTGGTAATCTTCATGCAAGACACGGAAGTTACCAATAACCGTACGGATTGAAGAATTCAAATCACACGTATCATTTCTATGATTTTCAAATGATCCTTTGACACGGATAGAATCCAACATATCATTAATCATAATCGTCATACGGTTGGCCTCGTGACTTGCAGCCTCAAGACTCTCCTCAAGAATCTCAGGGTCATTTTTACCCCAACGTTGCAAGAGGTCCATATGGCCCTTGATAACCGCAATCGGCGTACGTAATTCATGACTGACGTCACTCAAGAAACGCATCTGCATCTGATTATTTTCTTGGATTTTATCCATCATACGGTTAAAGTTAACCGCCAAATCACCAATTTCATCGTGACTTTCAATCTTAGAACGAAGTTCCAAATCACTTGGCGAATCGGTGATAACTCCCATCGTTTCGTGCAACTGTCTCATCGGACGAAGAATAGATGTCAAGACAACCACAGTTGCTGCGATAACTAGGACCGTCATCCCCACTTCTAGGAAAATCAATAAGAAAATCAAACGCTCTTTCAGAGCATAGTAGAATTCCAAATCATGGAAAATCTGGGCATAACCAACGATGGTCTTTTTATCCTTACCGTAAATTGGAACTTGTAGTAAGAAACCACGCTTTCCTTTATAGGACACTGACTTCAGTTTGTTTACTTCAGACATGCCTGGAGGAGAGTCTGTGTTTTCCTCAGAAGTAAAGATAAACGTTCCCTTTTTGTCATAAACAAAAACAGATTGGTTAGAAAATAATTTATTAGAAATTGCAACTTGACCATCCAAAGAGTGCTTTTCAGAAAGCACACCATTAATGATTGATGCATAGATATTTTTAGGCGAATAAAGGGCCGCTAAAAGCGGTTCTGGACTCAACTCTTCATCAGAATCCCAGTCCTTTTCGATATAAGTAACAACTTTCGAAATTGTGTTATTTACATTTTGACGTTCACGTTGCAAAAGAAGCGTATTGGCCGAGAAAACAACAACCAGAGTGAACATCGACAATACAAGAAAGAAGACCACAGCAGTTGTCATGGTCAACTTTTTTCTAATGGTTACTTTACCAAATAATTTATCTTGTAATTTACTCATTTTTCACGGATAACGTAACCCATTCCTCGCACTGTTTGAATGTATGATTCCTTACCTGGAACATCGATTTTTCCACGCAAGTAACGAATATAGACATCTACAACGTTTGTTTCGATTGCATCATCATATTTCCAAACTTGAAGCAAGAGTTCCTCACGGGTCATCACTTGGTTCATATTGCTCAAAAGTGTGTTCAACAAATCAAACTCACGTTTTGTCAATGGAATTGCTTCATCACCACGAACAACTGTACGGTTTTGAACATCCAATTTCAAATCACGATAAGTTGACGCTTTAGCTGGTGCATTCTTAGCAGCTTCGATATCTTGGCGACGGAAGGTTGCTCGAATACGTGCCAATAGTTCTTCAATCGCAAAAGGTTTTACAATATAGTCATCAGCACCACGGTCCAAACCAGCAACAATGTCCATGATTGAATCGCGGGCTGTCATCATCATAATATAAGTATCTTTTTCTTGTTGGAGACGACGTGTTACTTCAAAACCGTCCATCTCAGGCAACATAAGGTCCAAGAGAATAAGATCGAAATCTTTCTCGAGTGCCATTTCAAGTCCTTCACGTCCGTTGTCTGCTGTCACAACGTCGTATCCTTCGTGTTGAAGTTCAAGAGAGACAAAACGAGCAAGGTTTTTCTCATCTTCAACAATCAAAATGCGTTTGCTCATAATAAGTATTTACCACTTTCTTAAAATTTTTTGACTTCTATTTCCCTTAAAAAGTCTGTAGATTTACCCTATAAATAAATCCGAAAATTAACTTCTAATGATATAATAATACAGATTTTTAAAATTGTCAAACATTTTTAGTTTATTTTTTTGAATTAATTTTCGTCAAATAGACCGTTCAATTGGGCAAAGGGATTACTTGCCTCTTTTTTCTCCTGTTGAAGTGCGGCAAAGTCCTCTTCTGACAAGACTTCCCAGTCATTCCCTGAGAGCGAAATTTTTCCTGATTCTTCCTCAGGTGTTAATACTCTCAAAGGAATATTAAGAAGAATATTATCTAGAATACTCTCATCAAGATTAATGGTATCCCCATCCAAGATAAGAACTAGATTTTCTTCGACTAATTCCTTTTGAAGAGCAGCATCTGCCTCTTGTATAAAGGTTTCTGAAACCGGATAGTTAAAGCTAAGTGTCACAGGTTCAAGTGAACGGCTAGATGGCAAGGTAATATCATAGCTAAGTTGATAGTCCAAAAGGTACAAGCCATTATCATAGGCTACCTGACCACTTGCTTGAATCTTTTCAAGATTTAAAACTTGATCATAGCGTTCTTTAATAGACTCCAACAAAGAAGGTGCTTCGCTAAAGGCGAGCCCCTCTGGAGACTTTCTAACTTCTGAAAGATAAATCATTCTTAATCCTCAAATTAAATTTCCCCATAGGGATCTATTTTCAATCCACAAGACCATAATCCCCTACATTCACGTTTCATTAGAGAGCATGATTATGATTTTAGACTTAATTAGTATTATATCAAATTTTTAAGAAAAAATAACACCTTTAATATTACATATTTCTTAAACTTAGAACTTTTTTCAAAGCTAATGAGAAACTTACTCGGACCCAGTTTTCATCTGTCCTATAGAGTTAGATGAAAGCTCTTAATTATGGTAAAATAAGAGCATTGAAACTAGATAAAAGGAATATATAATGACACCTGAAGATTTTTACAAGGCTTTGAAAGAACTGGGGTTCAATCTCAGCCAAAAACAAAAAGACCAATTCCAACGCTACTTTGAGCTTTTGGTAGAATGGAACGAAAAGATCAACCTTACTGCAATCACAGAAAGAGACGAGGTCTACCTCAAACATTTCTATGATTCTTTGGCTCCTGTTCTTCAAGGGCATATTAAAAATCAAAGTATTCGACTTCTGGATATCGGAGCTGGAGCTGGATTTCCAAGTCTCCCTATGAAAATCCTTTGCCCTGAGCTTGATGTGACTATCATCGACTCTCTTAATAAACGCATCAATTTCCTCAATCTCTTGGCTGATGAACTTGAGCTCAGCGGTGTTCACTTCTATCATGGACGTGCAGAGGATTTTGGACAAGACAAGGCCTTCCGTGCTCAGTTTGATATTGTTACTGCCCGTGCCGTCGCACGCATGCAGGTTCTCTCAGAATTGACTATTCCTTTCTTGAAGGTTGGTGGACAACTTATTGCACTTAAAGCTGCAGCAGCTGATGAAGAGTTAGCCGATGCTAAAAATGCCTTGAACTCGCTTTTTGCCAAGCCTATTCTCAACGAGAACTACAGACTGCCAAATGGGGATGGACGTAATGTCACTATTGTCGATAAGAAAAAAGAAACCCCAAATAAATACCCACGTCGTGCTGGAATTCCTAACAAGAAGCCGCTATAACGTTTATCCAAGGAGGTGTCTTACTCCTTGGATTATTATTTACTCTTATGATAACTCGGAGGTTTTCATTGATCAATCGTCTTTCTGTCACGCAAAAGCTGGTGCTCAGCTTTGTCTTTGTCATTATAGTGGGAAGTATTTTACTTAGCCTTCCCATAAGCCACTATGCTAATAGTCCAGAAACAAGCTACCTAGATCATCTCTTCAATACTGTGTCAATGGTCTGTGTAACTGGACTTTCTGTTGTCCCGGTCAGTAAGGCTTACAATGGTCTCGGTCAAATTTTCTCTATGCTTCTCATGCAGACGGGAGGACTTGGACTAGTCTCTCTTATAGCCTTTAGTACCTATACCCTTAAAAATAAATTAGGACTGAGCGATCAAGATCTCCTTCAATCCGCACTTAGTAGGGATAACCAAAAAGATTTGAAGGCCTATCTTTTTAAGGTCTATAAAATAACTTTTTCTATTGAAGCTTTAGCAGCACTCGTGATTATGACTGACTTCATTCCTCGTTTTGGACTTGGTCATGGCATCTTTAATAGTCTCTTTCTAGCTGTCTCTGCCTTTTGTAATGCTGGATTTGATAACTTAGGTTCTAACAGTTTACAAGATTATGCAACCAATCCAACCATTAACCTTGCTGTAGCTTTTCTCATCATGTCTGGAAGCTTGGGATTTGCAGTTTGGATTGATTTGATTCAACTAATAAGACGTTATATTAAAGATCGTCCAAGGAATTGGAAATTAGCTTGGAGACCTTTCAGTAATCAAAGCCGTCTTGTGCTTATAAGCACAGGTTGTCTCCTATTAGGAGGAACACTACTTGCTTGGTTACTGGAAATGGATAACTCTAAGACAATCGGTACTCTCAATGTCTGGCAACAACTTCTGGTAAGTTTCTTTCAGACTGTAACCATGCGTACCGCTGGCTTTGCAACTATTTCCTATACCAATGCAGATTTCTCCACAAATCTTCTTTTTATGATTCAAATGATTATTGGGGGTGGTCCTGGAGGAACTGCGGGTGGTATCAAGGTGACAACTGCCTCTATCATGTTCCTACTTTTTAAGTCAGAGCTATCTGGTAACTCGAGCGTGGTTTTTCGAAACCGTATTATATCTAACAAAACCATTTTGCAAGCATTCACAGTTATACTCTTTTTCCTAACGATGCTCTTTGTCGGCTATGTTATTTTGCTGGAAACTAATCCTACTCTCTCACCACTAGGCCTACTTTTTGAGAGTGTGTCAGCCATTGCTACAGTTGGTGTTTCAATGGATTTGACCCCTAATCTAAATACCCTAGGACGCCTCGTTATCATGGCTCTGATGTTCATTGGCCGTGTCGGACCTATCACTGTTCTCTTGAGCTTGATGACCAAAAAAGAAAAACATATCTCTTATGCCCCAACTGACATTTCAGTCGGCTAAACTATTTTATTAAATGACAATATTCTGAAAGGATTGTATATGAAAACACAAATTATTGGGGTCCTCGGTCTGGGAATCTTTGGACAAACCATTGCAACCGAACTCTCCTCTTTTGGACAAGACGTTATTGCCTTAGACAATAACTCTACAACAATTGATTCCCTTGCTGATCAGGTGACTAAGGCCGCTGTTGGTGACATTACTGACATTGACTTTCTACGTTCTGCTGGTATTGATACTTGCGATACGGTCATTATTGCAACTGGAGAACACTTAGAATCTTCTGCACTGGCGCTCCTGCAATGTAAAAAACTTGGCATTACAAATATTATTGCTAAAGCTATGAATAACAATTATGAGGAAGTCCTTTACGGAATGGGGGCCAACTGGGTCATCACTCCTGAGCGTAGCACAGCAAAAGAATTGGCTTCAAACATCCTCCGTTATAACATTTCAAATGTTTTTCATTTAGAGGACGACGTGGCTTTAATTGAACTTAAAATTCCAAAGGAATGGGCTGGAAAGTCTTTGCATACATTAAATCTAAGACAAAATTATAACGTCAACGTTATTGGTTTTAGAGATGAGCAAAATGGCAAGTTAAACACTCACTTTGACCCAATTAAGAAACTACCTGACGAAGGAATCATCCTAGTTGTCGCCGACAATCGGACGCTAGAAAAATTTGATTATTTAGGCTATTTGAAATAACAAAAAACGTTCCAATCTCGTTCATCTGGACAAGACGGGAACGTTTTTTTATTATGCTTAATGGCAGATTCTCTCTATGCTAAGAGCATTATCTCCATGGATTATAAAAACGACCATGATTGAAGAAAATTAATCCAATACTAATCCCCAATATAAGGATAGCTGATAGGATGACAAGGTAATCTTGTTTCATCAAAGATTTATGCACATACCATGTACGTTTTTTGTAGCGACCAAATCGTCGTAACTCCATGGCTGTCGATATGGTATCAATTCGTTCGAGAGATGAAAAAATTAGTGGAAGAACAATTTGGAGATTCCCGCGAATGCGTTTGACCAATCCCACCTTTTGCGACAAATCCAAACCACGAGCCTCCTGAGCCTTACGAATCGTAAAGAATTCTTCTTGAACATCTGGAATATAACGCAAGGTTAAACTCACGGAATAGGCAAATTTATAAGGAACCCCAATTTGATTCAGGCTAGCCGCAAACTGACTCGGATGAGTGGTCATAAGAAAAAGAATAGCAAGAGGGACCGTTGAAAAATACTTGAGCAATAGATTTGCAAGGTAAAAAAGCTCCTGACTGGTTAGATAGAAACGCCCCCAGCCTTCAATAATAACTGTCTTAGCCCCGTAAATTTCTTCACCATAACCAGGTGCGAAAAGGTAGACCATAAGTAAATTAAAGAGAGCAATCGATCCAATAATCTTAACAACGAAAGAAATATCTCGCCAACGAATCTTGGCCAAATAAAAGAGATAAATAGAAAGTAAGCCTACTGCTAGAATAAAACGTGGGTCATAGGTTGCCATACAAGCAACTGAAACCAAGATAAAGAAAAGCATCTTACTTGCCCCAGACAAATCATAGAGGAAACCTTGACCTGACTGATAACCAATTAAACGATTAGACATTAGGGCCTCCTTTTTCGATATAATACTGGGTTACTTCTACTGGATCACTTGACAATTTCTGACCCAAAGTATAAAGAGATGTCTGCTTGAGATTAGCCGACTCAAGTAACTCCTTCTGATTAAGAATTGTAACAGGATTGTCGTCTGCAATGATTTTCCCCTCAACCACAACGAGACAACGATCACTATATTCCAACATGAGCTGCATATCATGGGTAATCATCACAATGGTATGGCCTTGCTTCTGAAGACTGTCCAAGAAATTCATGATATCCGTGTAAGTCTTGTAATCTTGACCAGCGGTTGGCTCATCCAAAATAATGATTTCAGGTTTCAAAACCAAGATAGATGCAATGGTCACGCGCTTTTTCTGACCAAAGGAAAGCGCAGAAATAGGCCATTTACGAAAACTATAGAGACCACAAGTCTTCAGGACCTCATGAACACGCTCTTCAACCTCAGTTTCTTCAATCCCTCGCAAGCGTAAACCAAGAGCCACTTCATCAAAAATCATAGTTTGGCTAATCATCTGATTAGGGTTTTGCAAAACAAAGCCTATACGCTCTGAACGCTCGGCGATGCTATCCTGACTGATATCCTGACCCTTGTAAGTTAATTTCCCTTGACTAGGGACAAAACCGCATAGAGCTTTGGCAAGCGTCGACTTTCCAGCTCCATTTTTACCGACAATCGCTAGTCGTTCACCTTTTTTCAAGCTAAAAGACATATCCTCTATAATCGCTGGATTATCCCCATAGGAAACGCTAAGCCCCTCAACCTTCAAAATAGAATCACTTGAACTGTCTCTTTTATCTTTCAAAACTCTATCTGGCAGAACAAGGTCAGATAAGTCTAAAGCATCCAATTGACTAAGATTTTGTGCACTCCTTGTGTCAAATCCCAACTGACGTAAAACCGTCACATATAGAGGTTCGCGAATCCCATTTCCCAGTAAGAGAGTACTTGATAAAAGCTCATCTGGGCTACCGTTAAAGAGGAGGGTGCCATCATTGACCAGTAAAATCCGGTCAACAGGACGATAAAGAACATCTTCTAGACGATGCTCAATAATAATTGTTGTAGCTCCCACCTCTTTGTGGATTTTATCAATGAGGTCAATGGTTTCCTGTCCTGATTTAGGATCTAAATTTGCTAGAGGCTCATCAAATAGAAGAATAGGACTCTCATCAATCAAGACACCAGCCAAACTAACTCGTTGTTTTTGGCCACCTGATAAGTCTTGAGGGCGGTGATTCAAAAGAGAAGTCAAGTCTAGACGTTCAGCCCAGAGAGCTACCTTATCCTTCATCTCACTTTGATTAGCACAATCATTTTCCAAGGCAAAAGCCAAATCCTCGGCTACTGTTAAGCCAATAAACTGACCATCTGGATCCTGCAATACCGTAGATACTAACTGTGACTTATCATAGATAGATTGCTTGAAAATATCCTGACCATCTATCCTTACCTGGCCTTTTGCCTGACCTTTATGAATATTAGGTATGATACCATTGAGACACTGAGCCAGGGTCGACTTTCCGCTACCAGAAGGGCCTAAAATGAGCACTTTCTCGCCTTTGACAATATCAAAGCTGATATCTTTAAGCGTCGCTTCTGCTTGCGCATCATATTGAAATGTAAACTGATTAAAACTAATGTATTTATCCATGTTTCTACTAAAAAAGAGAGGAGGTATCAAAGCAAACTGACAGTCCCACTCTCCTATGATTCATGCTAGTCTTTGGTAAGACTACCAGATTGTGTACGTGAGCCAGCATAGATTGCAAGAAGGAGGGTTCCTCCGATTGCAATTGTAATAAAGTTAGCTACGCCAGCTACAAAACTTTGTGCATAAAGATATGACCAGGCTTGTGCGAATTGGAGTCTATCACCAATAGGGGTAACGATACCATAGGCAATAAGGAGGGCCAATGCTTGTGCTAGGTTAAACCAAATCATACTCATCAAAGAAAACTTGCCAGTTGTCACATCATATTTTTTGTTGAATAGACCAATTACAAGACCTGTAATGGCACTTGCAAACACCCAAGCCCATGAGATATTTCCGTATTGAATACCATCTTTAAGCGCATGCCCAATAAAGCCCATAAAGAAACCTGTAATAGGCCCAAAAATCACTGAGAATAGGGCTTGAACAGCATACTGAAGTTGGATGCTGGTATTCCCAAAAATAGGAATATTAACAAACATACCAATGATAATAAAGAGTGCTGCACCAATACCTGTCGCAACTACTGTACGAATTGAATTATTTTTCATAATCTTACTTTAATCTCCTAAACGTTTGATTTCAATGTGCCAGTTAGACCCCACACCAACATTATAGGCCTTGGCAAAAGACCCCTGGTTTATGGCTAAGCCAACACGATAGAGGGAATTAATATAAATAATTGGCTGACCGATACGAACATCCGCAAAAGATTTCCCATAGGTAACTTGATTTTGGTAGACCAACATATCATTGTTAAAGATGGTCACCTCGAATCGATCACCAAAGTTTGGTTCCAAGGCATAAAAGTCATCACGTGTGATAGAGGTCCAAAGAGAGCCGAAACGGACGTCCAAAATGTCAATTGCACCACGAACCAAATTATCCTCTATGATGGTTTCAACCACTGGAAGCTCTAGAATTTTGTCCACAGGTAACTCAGGACCTACTTCTTCAAAACTGATATGACCAGAAGCTAATTTGGCACCTGTATAGGCATAAACATCACGACCATGGAAGGTATAAGATAGCTCCGTATTACTACGACGATTCTCAACTTCTGAAATTTCACGGACAGCAACGATACCGACATCCTTCTTGATATAAGAAAGTGTTCCGTTATCTGGTGTGACGATATATTGCCCCGTCTTTGTTAAGGCAACCACACTTTTACGTGATGAGCCTACACCCGGATCAACCACCGAAACAAAGGTTGTTCCCTTTGGCCAGTACTCGACAGTCTGAAACAGACGATAGGAAGCTTCAAAAGTGTTGTAGGGAGTAATATCATGTGTAAGGTGATGAACTCCCAAACTTGGTTCTTCTTGAAAAGCCACACCAATCATGGCCGAAACAGCACCGTCAACCAAACCAAAGTCTGATTGAAGCACCAATAAATTATTAGTCATAAATGTCTCACCTTTTCTCTTTGAACGGTTTATTTTACCATATTTTATAGGCTTTTTAAAGATGATAGATTCTTGAGCTAGCTATAGTCTTTGACTATGTTTTCTCCAAAATCAAAAAGCCAGCCAAATAGGCCGACCTTATACAATTATCTATACTTTCTTCCAATGGCTCTTTTCCGCTACTGCTGTAAAAAGCACGTCTGTTGAAGAGTTAAGGGCTGTTTCACAAGAGTCTTGGATGACACCTACGATAAAGCCAACACCAACAACTTGCATGGCCAAATCATTTGAGATACCAAAGAGACTACATGCTACTGGCACTAATAGAAGGGATCCTCCAGCAATACCTGAGGCACCACAGGCAGAAATAGCTGAAACCACACTAAGAATGAGTGCTGTCGCAAAATCGACCTGAATTCCCAAAGTCGTTACTGCAGCAAGAGTTAAGACATTGATTGTCACGGCTGCCCCAGCCATATTAATAGTTGATCCCAAAGGAATAGAAACTGAATAGGTATCAGGATTTAAACCAAGATCTTTACAAAGCTGAAGGTTAACAGGAATATTAGCTGCTGACGAGCGAGTAAAGAAGGCTGTAATCCCAGAGTCTTTCAAACAACGGAAAACCAGTGGGAAAGGATTTTTGCCCATCATCACAAAAGCAATGATAGGATTAACAACCAAGGCAACAAAGGCCATTGTTCCCACTAAAACAAGGATTAGGACACCATAATCCGCCAAAACACCAACACCATTCTCAGAAATAGTATTAAAGACAAGACCAAGGATACCAAATGGTGCCAAGTTAATAATCCAACGAACGATTTGTGAAGTCACTTCTGCCAAGGTATGTAGCAAATCTTTCGTGTGAGTGCTAGCTGTTCGCATGGCGAAACCAAAGACAACCGCCCATACTAAAACACCAATGTAGTTGGCTTGAGCCAAGGCATTGACAGGGTTATCCACCATCTTAAGCAACAAATCTTTAAAGACTTCTCCCACACCTTGAGGTGCCGTCGATTTAGTCGCTGCCGCTGCTCCCAACTTCAGAGAAATTGGAAAAATATAGTGAGAAATAACAGCCGTCAATGCTGCCGCAAAGGTCCCAAAGAGATAAAGAACAATAACTGTCTTCATGTTGCTTTGTTGCCCTTCTCGCGTTTGGGAAAGGGCATTGGCAACTAAGGCAAAGACCAAAAGTGGAGCAATTGCCTTCAAGCCACCAACAAACATATCCCCTAAGAGACCAATAACCGTAAACTTAGGAACAAGCAAACCAAGTACAGCACCAATTACCACACCAATGGCAATACGCTTGATTAGACTGGTCCTATTCCAAGTTGAAATAAATCGTTTCATAACTCATTAACTCCTTTTTATGGGTAGCTCAACCATAAAGTATTCGATAGCTTCCATACTATGATAAATATCTGAAATCGTCAAGACATGAGAAAAGCCTGTGGCAAACAGGCTCTCAAATCCTATTTATGACTCAATTTACGGGTCAAGAAATCACCCAAGAATTGGATAAGGAAAATCAAAATCAAAATCAAGAAAGTTGCCAAAATGGTAACTGAGGTACTAGAACGGTTATATCCATAGTAGATAGCGATGTAACCAAGACCACCGGCACCGATAGCACCGGCCATGGCAGTTTCACCCACAAGGGAAATCAGAGTTACGGTTGATACACGAACCAATTCTGGAAGCCCTTCACCAAGGTAAACTTTAATCGTATCCCAAAGTGTTGCGCCACTAGCTTGTGCTGCTTCAATAACGCCACGGTCAAGATCTGCAAGTACCACCTGTACTTGACGTGCAAAGAATGGGAAAGTCGCAGCTGACAATGGAACCAAGGCTGCTGTCATACCAAGGTTAGTCCCCACGATAAAGTAAGTGAAGCCTTTCAAAATTGCCAAGAGGATGATGAAAGGAATGGCACGGAAGATTGAAGTGATTTTATCCAAGATTTGGAAAACAAATTTATTTTCAATGACTCCACGAGGACCTGTCAATACCAAGAAGAGCCCCATAACAAGACCAAGAAGCCCCCCAATGATGAAGGAAATAACCGTCATATAGAGAGTCGCATAGATGGCGTCTGGCCAAGAGTTAACCCCCTGCATACCAATACGATAAATATCTGGAAAGTTTTGTTGAATCCAATCTGCCATTATTGGGCTCCTTTCTTAAGTACTTGCAAGCTGACACCTGCATTTTCAATCGCTTTTTGAGCAACAAGAACCTTATCTGCCTCACCATCCAATACAACGACCAATTCACCAACAGGTGTATCACCTAGAATTTCAAGGTTACCGTAAAGGATGTTACTTGAAACTCCGTAATCTTTGAAAATTTCAGTCAAGAGTGGCTCATCTGTTGAAGAACCTGCATATTTAAGTTGAACGAGAAGGGCTGAGCTTGGTAAGTTTTTCACTACGGGTTGTGCATTAATCTTAGCCAAGGCATCTTCAATCCCTGCAGCAGTTTCAATAAATTCTTGTGTCAAATCTTCTTGTGGATTTGAGAAGATGTCAAGAACACTGCCCTCTTCCAAAAGTTGACCATTTTGCATAACAGCCACACGGTTACAAATGTCTTTAACAATTTGCATTTCGTGGGTGATCATAACCACTGTCAAACCAAGCTTTTTATTCAAATCCTGCAAAAGTGAAAGGATCTGCTTAGTTGTTTTTGGGTCAAGAGCTGAGGTAGACTCATCTGAAATCAAGATTTCAGGATCATTAGCCAAGGCACGGGCAATCGCTACACGTTGTTTTTGACCACCTGACAACTGTGCAGGATAGTTTTCGGCACGATCAGCCAAATCAACCAATTCCAAAAGACCACGAATTTTTTTGTCTTTCTCTTCATTGCTTAATTTAGAATGACGAAGAGCAAAAGCTACATTTTCATAAGCCGTCTTTTGAGCCATAAGGTTAAAGTGTTGGAAAATCATCCCAATCGTTTGACGTTTCTGGCGCAATTCTTTTGTCGTCAATTGGACCTGACCGTCCTGAAAAGTCACATCTTTACCAATAGTGATTTTACCAGCTGTAGGTACTTGTAAAAGATTGATCGCACGCACAAGGGTAGATTTACCAGCCCCTGAATAACCAACAATTCCGTAAATATCACCTTTCTCAATCTGGATAGACACATCCTTAACCGCTTGAATAGTGCGGCGTTTCTGCGTAAAGGTGATATCAATATTTTTCAAATCAATAATGACATTACTCATAACTTGCAATTAACTCCTTAATTAGTTCAATGTGGGTGTAGTAATCTGCTAGACTAACATTTTCATCCCCACCATGGTCACGACTGTTAGCATTCCCTATACCAAAGGCTGCCATAGGAACACCCAAAGCCTGATGAATCATATGCATAGGCCCCGTACCTGCTGCTGTTGGAAGGACAGCGACACCTTCTTCATAAAAGCCTTTTGCTAACTCAATAACATTGACAATAGCTGGATCAGACATATCACTACGATAACTTTCTTCACCAAGAGTGAAGGTCACCTTGATACGGTCAAATCCTTCTTTTTTGAGGTGTGCCTTGATGCACTCCAAAACGTACTCAGGTGTCAAGCCAGGGACCAAACGCATCTCCATCTTAGCTCTGGCTTGAGCTGGTAAGATAGTCTTAACCCCTTGCCCCTGATAACCTGTTGAAATGCCTTCAATGGAAAGGGCAGGTTCAAAATAGTAAGTTTTTAAGAAAGCTCGGCGGTCACTTTCTAAAATGGGTAGTTTTAAGCCGTAAATCTTACGGAGACTATCTGCATTTTCAATGGCATAAGTTTCAATAAGATCCATCTCTCGTTCGTTTGGTTGGACAATCTTTTCATAGATACCGTCGATAAGAATACGTCCCTGATCATCTCTCATGCTTGAAATAGCATTGAGCAAGTACCATGAAGCCGATTCAATCACGGCACCAAATTTAGAATGAATATCAACGTCAGCACTCTCGACAGACAAATCAAAGGTAATAATTCCCTTGTTGCCCCCTGTGATTTCCACTTGACCTTTACTATTTCGATTTCCTTGCTCCCAAACCAATAGGTCTGCTGGAAGAAGGTCATCTCGGTATTTTTCCAAATATTTTTCAAGGTCGGTTGAAGCAGATTCTTCAGCTCCTTCCATCATAAACGTAATATTTACAGGAAGATCGCCAACCTCTCGAATATATTTCCGAAGGGCTGTCAGACGAGCTGTAATATGCCCCTTATCATCATCAACACCACGACCATACATGTAGCCCTTACGAACAGTCAGACGGAAAGGTTCATCTGTCCATGGCTGATCATTATCCGCAGGAACCGTATCATAGTGTTGATAGAAAATAATTGTTTTCGCATCTGGATTTGGACTCTTGAATTTCGCCAAGACAAAAGGTGCTGTATAGGTCTCGTCAATTGTCACCTCTGCGCCAACACCAGAGAAAATCTCACCAAGGTAAGCAGCCACATCATAGAGACCAATATTTTGAGCAAAAATAGATTTTTTAGAAATCAAAGTCCGCAGGACTTCAAAATAGTGCTGAGCAATTTCATCGTTACGAAATTTTCGTAACTGCTCTTCTTCACTTGAAAATGCCATCAAATCGTCTCCTTCATACACGACAAAATGGCGTGCTCTCACACGCCCTCTGTCCTTAGCTTATTTCTTTGAATTAGCTTTCAATTGATCTTGTGTTGGGGCACCTTTCCATGCTGGAAGGTCAACCTTGTTAGATGCATCATAGATGATTTGTGCTACTTCATCGTTTTGGTAGGCTTTAATCAAAGTCTTGATAGCATCAGCTTTATTTGATTTTTCCCAATCTTTATTAGCTGCAATGATGTTAACCCAATCTTTCAAATCTTGACTTGGTTCTTCTTGGAAGAGAGTTGTATCATAGTTAACGTTTTGTTGTTGTGCGTATGAGTTATTAACAACCGCTGCATCTACTGATGAGAGAGTTTGGGCAGCTTGTTCAGCTGAGATTTCTTTGATATCCAATTTCTTTGGATTCTCAGAAATGTTCTTGATAGTTGCCAATTCACCATCTTTAACATCCAACTTAATCAAACCAGCTGTTTGAAGAAGTGTCAAAGCACGGCTTTCGTTTGTACCATCGTTAGGTACTGAGATTGTAGCTCCTTCTGGAAGCTCTTTAACATCTTTATACTTAGCTTTTCCGTTTTCAGTACCTGAGAAAAGGTGGATTGGGCTAAGAAGTGTGTCAGCTGCCGCAACAACATCACCTTTATTTTCCTTGTTCCAGTTGTTCAAGAAATAAATGTGTTGGAAAGCATTAACATCGATTTCACCGTTTTTAAGGGCTTCATTTGGTTGGTTGTAGTCTGTGAACTCTTTCAACTCGATAGTAACACCCTTGTCTTTAGCCAATTCTTTAACTTTATCCCACAATGGCTCAGTTGTATCATCCAAAGTCATGATACCAACTGTCAAAGTTTTATCATCTTTAGCCGATTTATTACCACCAGCACCACAAGCAGCCAAAGCTACTGTTGAAGCGACTGCCAATCCCGTAATTCCAAGAATTTTTTTAAGTTTCATAACGAACTCCCTTTAATTGTTTTAAGTGTAAAATTATTATCCCATAGGTTGAGAATTGTAGCAAATTGTTTATAATTGTATATCTCTATAGTTTTTAACTATAACGCGTCCTAGATTTTAATTATATGAAAAAGCTGAGAATCACTCCCAGCCTCCCTTATTATTTTTTACTAGGAACTTTCAAAGCGTCTTTAGTTGGAATATAATCTTTATTTCCAAGGAATTTTTCAGCCAACTTAGCCAAAGTACCATCTTTTTGGAGTTCTTCCAGGCGTTTGTTTACAAATTTTTGAAGATCTTTTTGGTTATCTGCGAACAAGAAGTAGATGTATGGTTGTTGATCAGATTTAAGCTCAATCGTCTTCAAGTTGCTCAATTTATTGTTTTTGATGATTGCATTAACAGTTGGTGCATCAAAAATCTTGAAGTCGTACTTGCCTTCATTCAAACTTGTCAACATTTGTGTAATATTTTCATTTGTGTAGTTAAGTTCAACTGGCTTGTCTGAATGTTTATCATTAAACTCTGTCAATTGAGTAGCTGTCGATGTTCCTTGAACAACCTGCGTTGAGTGTCCAGCAATATCATCATATTTCTTAATATTACTATCTTTTGGAACAGTCAAAACAGCTGGTGTGGTACCAATTGGATATGAGAAGAGGTATTTTTGGTCACGTTCTTCAGAATAAGAGATATTGTTCCCAGCCATTTGGTATTTAGCTGAGTCAAGACCTGTGAAGACTGAAGACCATTCTGTTTTTTGGAATTTCACTTCATATTTGTCAGAGTCCTTGAAGACTGCTTTGGCCACTTCCACATCGTAACCAGTCAACTCACCGTTTTCTTCATATGAGAACGGTGCTGTTGTCCCAACTGTGGCAAAGTTAATTGTTTCTTTAGCACCTGAAGATTTAGAGGCTTCTTTTGATGATTTAGATGAACATGCAGCAAGCAAAGCTACTGAAGCAATGGCTACACCTGTAATTCCAAGAATTTTTTTAAGTTTCATAATATTCTCCTTTGAGATTGATTGTTTTTATTGTAACAGAATTCACTAAGCTTAACTAATACTTAAACATAATCAAGGTGATAAGAAAATACTATCACCTAAAAATATCAATTGTTTGACAAAGAAAAAGTAGAAAACCAATAACGATTTCCTACTTCTCCTTATTAATAATGTGACAAACGCTCAATCACTTGCTGGTTATTGAGCACTTCCTGGGCAGGAAAGAAATCAGCCTTGCCATCTTCAAAAAGAAGAACATCAGCCTTTTCATGATGAAGGTGCTTAAAGTGATGAGCAGACATGATAATAGTTTTCCCAGCTGAATGAAGTTCATGTAGAAGTTCCCTAAAAAATTCTTCATATTCTTTAGAAAGATTATTGAAGGGTTCATCAAGAATATACACATCTGGATTCGTTACCATGATACTGGCAAAGGCCACTTTCTTCTTTTCTCCACCAGACAGTTGATAGGGAACGCGATCCCTTAAATCTTCAATTTTAAGCAGGGACAGTGTGTCTTGGACCCGCTGTGAGACCTCTTCTTCGGTCAGACCTAGCTGACGAGGACCAAAAGCAATCTCATCATAGACAGTACTATTAAATAATTGACTATCCACATCCTGAAAGAGGATTCCGAGGCGGCTATAAAAATCTCGTTTTTGACGTTTGTCCTTCAACCATTCTTTGAGGTCCTTCCCTAAGAAAAGAATACGTCCAGATTCTTCCTGCTTGAAGCCAGTTAATAAACTGATAAGACTTGATTTCCCAGTCCCATTTTCCCCCATCAACATCACATATTGTCCTTGTCTAATCTCCAAATCAAGACCAGTAAAGACCTTTTTTTGTTCATAGGCACAGGCCACTTGATTCAATTGAAACATCTCATCCTCCTAACAGAATCTGTCCTAAAATCACTGCTACTAGACTTATCAAGGCCAGCCAGTCTTTCCATGTGAATGACTGTGATGACTTGACATACTCACCAACAAAGCAACGTGCTTCCATGGCTTGAGTCAGTTCCTCACCATAGCGTATGGCTTTAAGGTATAAAATTCCCCAGATATTACTTCCAATCCGGAAACGATGATTGCCACCAAAACTTCGCGCTTCAATCCCTTTGAGCAAATCCATCAATTGTTTTCCAAAAACATCAATATATTTTATGGTGATATCTAACTGGAGCAGAACAAGATCAGGAAAATGCAATCCTTTTAATGCCGCCAACATCTCACTTATTGTACTCGTTTCTGAATAATAAGCAATGGCTACAGCAATCAAAGGAAGTCTAAAAAGAAAGAGCGATTGACCTCCGCTAAGTAAGAGATGCGGTAGATAAAGAACTAAAGGGAAGATCAACAACACTACAGTTTTTTTCAAAGTTCTTACTAAAACAGAATGCGGTAAAAAAGCCACGCCAGCTCCTAAAAACAAGGCTACAATCCACAAAACTGTGAGATTTCGGCTAATTCCCACTGAAACAAGTAAGAAAAAGAGAAGTAAAACCTTAGCTGTTGGATGAAAAACTGATGCTACTTTTAAAGGATGCGTTTCAAACTTTTGAAGAAGAGCTTCCAGATGGTGACGATTCCGGATAAGAAAGTTATTTCTACCGACTTTAGTGACTACTGGGCGCTCTTCCGACATCCAATCTGGCAGAATCATTTTTCAACCTTTCTACCGAAAATCAAGCGATAGAGGATGAAGAAAATCAAAACAGCAGAGGCAGCGCTCAGGATATAACCCAAAACTTCTGGAATGCCTGCGATACTATAATCTGGGAAGAGGGCATTGAATGAAAAACCATTCAACATTCCTTTTGGCGCTTGGGCTTCCACATGGTAATGAGACAATTTTTCTACCAACTCTTTGACATCCCATTCTGCAAAAGCTGTTCCCGTCGCCAATAAACCAAGTGGCGTTAGGATAATTAAGGCTAGGATAAAGAGCAATAAAGGACGTAGTTTTTTAGTCGTTATTTCCTGAGTATTATCAATATTCAAACGTTCAATGAATTCTTGAACACCGGCTGTGAAAAATCCTTCTACCAAGCCGATAAGCAGGTGAGTCAAGCCCATTACTGGAAGCGTCACTCTCAAAGGGTATGGATTGTAAAGCGGATTACCACTGCTATCTTTAAAGAGAATCGGTTGAATTCCTAGTAAAACCGCAACAGTTAGGGCCGCAACTACAATTCCAATATAACCTCCAAAAAAGCTAGCAATTATCCTGTTCTTCGTCCACTTATTCAAGAGTTTATAAACAGCATAACCCACAAATGGCATGACAACAGCCATACAAAAGGCATTCGCACCAAAGGCCAAAATCCCACCATCACCAAATAGCAAAGCCTGCATAGCTAGAGCCACACTAACTGCTAAACAGGAGGCCCAAGGTCCTAATAATATAGCAATTAGCACTGCCCCAACAGCATGGGCACTCGTTCCACCTGGGGCTGGAAGATTAAACATCATGATAAGGAAGGACAAGGAAGTCCCGATTCCCAACATAGGAATCGTTTTTTTATCAGTGTCAACCTTTACCTTCACTTCCTTGACAGCCTTATACCAAATAGGCAACATAACTGCCCCCATTGCCGCACAAGTCATAGGGCTTAAGTAATTTTCAGGAATATGCATTTTTTATCTCCTCATATCATTTTTTCTCAAATTCAAAGGGGTTAATCCATGTATTTCTTGTCTAAAATAGTCTGCACAAGAATAAATGACGCGACGATTATCCTCAGCAGTTTTTCCTAAGATACGTAACACCAGACCCGGGATATCTAAGGATGAAATAGCAAAATCAGACTCTAAATTCAGATTTTCTAAGTGCTTCTGCAAAGCCTTAACAAAAGCCTCGTCAATATTTGGTGACACCATTACCAAACTATTATAATTACGCCAGCCTTCAAAATAACCAAGTTTAAACATATCTTGTTTCTGAGGCTCTAAGAGGGTCTGATCGCTATAAACAAGCTCATCATCTTGGTAGATTTGTGTCAAATTACGAAAATAATGGTATTGAAACGGCAAATCCTCATGAGACCAACCTGCCGTCACACCATCTGAATAAATCAAGTGGGCAGACTTATCCATATCAATACGACTTGTTTGGAAATAGCGTGATTTTAAATAGGGAATGACTTCATCAGCCATGTACTCCAAATAGCTATTTTCTTCAAGTGTGATGGACGTATTCTGATGTGTCAACTGTCCTTTCTCACACTTGTAAACATAGGTAGGTGTTTGGGTTGTTACCAAGGCATGAGCATCTTTATTAACATCAATGGTCACTTGATACTGCTCACCCTCGACAAATCCCCCACCCATATTAATGAGGAAATAGTAAGGAACACCGTTGGCATCTGAATTATCCGCCGATACTCGAGAGTTGCCTTCTTGGTATTTCTTGTGGGAAATTGTACGACCATTTCGGTTTGAAAATCCAAGATGGACAAAGCCATCGTATGCTTGTGTCATCTTACAAGTCCTCTAGTAGGAAATTCTTACGAATCCATTCTTCCACTTCCTTAACATTGTCATCATTATTCAAATTTGTGAAAATGAAAGAATCTTCGTTACGGAAATGAAGGGTATCTTCACGCATACGGTCTAGGTTGGCTCCAACATAAGGAGCAAGGTCAGTCTTATTGATCAAGAACAAATCACTCTTAATCATCCCTTGACCAGCCTTACGTGGGATTTTTTCACCCTGAGCAACGTCAATAATATAAATGGTGAAATCAACCAAATCAGGACTGAAGGTCGCAGCCAAGTTATCCCCACCACTTTCAAGGAAAATAACATCCAAATCATGGTTAAAGCGCTCTTGAAGAGTTTCAATCGCTTCAAAGTTCATAGAGGCATCTTCACGAATAGCAGTATGAGGACATCCACCAGTTTCTACACCAATGATACGGTCTTCATCTAAGCTTGAATTTTTAGCCAAGAAAAGAGCATCTTCTTTTGTATAGATATCGTTAGTAATAACTGCTAAATTTAAGTCGGACATACGTCGTGTAAGACGCTCAAGCAAAAGGGTTTTACCTGAACCAACAGGTCCACCAACTCCAATAATTACAGTACGTTTTGTCATTGTTTTTTCCTCTCAACCTTGTTGATATTTTAGGACATGAATAGGCGGAATACCTGTGTTTCATGTTTCATCTGAGCTAATTCAAGACCAGGCGTATTGGCCCCAAGGTAGGACGCATCCAGTTCTTGAATTTCTTGTGTCATTTTTTCTAATTGTGAAAAGCTACGTAAAACAATCTCTTGTCCAGCAAACTGTCCAAGTGGAATGGCACGAACAGCATTTTGAACCATCGTCGAAATCACGCTATAGCCATAAAGTGCAATAGCTTCACTACATCCCAAGCCCTTGTTAAACACATAGAGTGCAAAGACAATAGCTGGATTGCCGAAGACCTCACCCTTACGTATTTTGGACTGATAGTCATCCAATACCGGAATAGCATGGAGCCTTTGAATAAGTCGAAGCATTTGTTTAGCAATCATTTTAGTCCCCTGTCTTGTTTCACGCGCTTGCGTCGAAACTGTCAAGACCTTATCATAATGCCAAACCTGCTCTAAGTTGTCTGTAGCCATAGCATCATAAACCAATTTGATTACAAGACCTTCACCATATTTAAACTGACTAGCTAAATAGGCTTCTTGCCACTCCTCGTAACCTTTATCATCTGTTACAGTGTCTTCGCGCAGATAATTTTCCATCCCAAAAGAGTGGTTAAATGATCCAATTGGAAAGGTTGAATCGACAATTTGCACAATTTCAAGATAATCTTGCAAAGACACATTAGCAAAGGGATTAATGTTCATGGGCAGTTAAATTCACATGGCGTAGGGGCTTATCAAGGACCACTTCTTCAATCGTGTAGGCAATCTCTTTTTGAGTCAAGACTTGCTCTACAACTGGATCAACCTCTAAATAAATCTTGGCGTCTTTCACCTCAATCGGTTTATGAGTATTCCCAAGAATGTGAGCTGTGATTCCCATTTCATCCATATCTTTAGGTGAAATGACAATCAAATCCTGTGACTCAACACCAATAGCTAGGACATGGTGATCATCGATAAAAAAGGCAGAGCCATTTTGCAATTTTTGTCCCTTATCAAGACGAATACCAAATTCATTCCCATGATCACTCTTCACACGAATAATTTTTTTGTTAAGGTCATCGCTCGAAAGAATGACTGTTTCAATATGGTATTTGTCCACATCGATATCTTTAACAAGAGCATCTACTTTTGTAAAAATCATACTTTTTCCTTTTCTATTACATTTTAAAAGTCTAGCATCAGACTCATATAGCAACCTAATAAAGTACTAAAAACGTTACGGCTGTAAAATACAAAAGAGGTTGGAGGAAAAATTCCAGCCTCATTTATATAGCGTCTTCCTTAGAACAAGAAATAACGTTGAGACAATGATGTCGTATGGATTGGCTCACAAGTAACCAACTCATCATCAATAAAGACATCAAAGGTCTGTGGATCAATACGGATTGTTTTTGGAGCGTAGTCATTATGCTTCATATCACGCTTAGTCAAGTTACGCGTATTCTTAACAGGAAGAACAATCTTATTCAAACCAATTTCTTCTTTGATACCGTGATCATAAGCATATTGAGAGACAAATGTAAGATTTGTTTCATGAACCGCTTGACCGTAAGCACCATATAATTTACGCATGATACGTGGTTGAGGTGTTGGAAGACTTGAACCAGCGTCACCCATAACACCATAAGTTAACATACCACCCTTAAGCACCAACTTAGGTTTTGCACCAAATTGTGCTGGTTCCCAGATAACCAAATCTGCAAATTTACCAACTTCTACAGAACCGATATAGTCTGCAATACCGTTAGTGATAGCAGGGTTAATTGTATATTTAGCCACGTAACGTTTGATACGGTTATTATCGTTAAACTCTGAATCCCCTTCAAGTGGACCACGCTGAGCTTTCATCTTATCAGCTAGTTGCCAACAACGCATTGCTACTTCACCGACACGTCCCATTGCCATAGCATCTGAAGTCATGATACTAAGGGCTCCCATATCGTGAAGAACATCTTCTGCAGCCACAGTTTGTTTACGAACACGTGATTCGGCAAAGGATACGTCTTCTGGGATTTTTGGATCCAAGTGGTGACAAACCATAACCATATCTAACAACTCACCAATAGCATTTGTAGTATATGGGTTAGTTGGGTTAGTTGATGATGGCAAAATATTTTCCTTACCTGCAAAGACCATAATATCTGGAGCGTGCCCACCACCAGAACCTTCGGTATGGAAGGTATGAACGGTACGACCTTGGAAAGATTCCAAAGTATTTTCCATAAATCCACCCTCATTCAAAGAGTCGGTGTGGACCGCAAAAGAAACATCGTATTTATCCGCAACTTTAAGGGAATTATCAATTCCTGCGTAAGTCGCACCCCAGTCCTCGTGTGTCTTAATTCCTGCCGCACCAGCTTTAATTTGCTCTTCAACCACTTCAGTCTCAGAACCAACACCTTTGGCAAGAAAACCAAAGTTAGCAGGCATATCATCAACAGCTTGCAACATACGAGTAATATGGAATTTACCTGGTGTACATGTTGTCGCATTACTACCGTCAGCGGGACCAGTACCACCACCAAAGAGGGTCGTAATTCCATTATCCAAACCAAATTCAGGAAGGTCAGCAGAAATATAATGTACGTGGAGATCAATACCACCAGCAGTCACAATCAAACCTTCTGCAGCAATGGCTTCTGTACTAGCACCCACAACAAAGTCCACATTGTCCATTGTATCTGGGTTACCACCGCGACCAATAGCAACAATCTTACCATCACGAATACCGATATCTGCTTTAATAATACCTGTATAGTCAATGATGGTTGCACCTGTAATAATGGTATCAACAACTGATGGATTGTCACGTGTTTCCGTAGCACTAACACCCATACCATCACGCAAAACTTTACCGCCACCGAACTTAGATTCCTGTCCATAAACAGTAAAGTCTTTTTCAATGGCTGCAAAAAGATTGGTATCTCCAAGACGTACGCTATCCCCTACAGTTGGTCCATAGTGTTGAGCATACTCTTCACGATCCATTTTAAAACTCATCGATTTGTCCTCTTTCTAGTCTAAGAAACCATTGACCTTGTTATTGAAACCAAAAATACGACGTTTCCCTCCAAAGTCAATAAGTTGTACTGTTTTCGTTTCACCTGGCTCAAAACGAATAGCTGTACCTGCTGGAATATCTAGACGTTTGCCTCGCGCCTTTTCACGATCAAATTGAAGACCAGCTTCGTTTGCTTCATAAAAATGGTAGTGAGAACCCACTTGAGCAGCACGGTCACCCACATTTTTCACTTCAAGACTAATGGCTTCGTAACCACCGTTATAATCAATTGGCTCACTCGCCACATGGTATTCACCTGGAATCATTACACTTCTCCTTACTGAATAGGATCATGAACAGTAACCAGTTTTGTACTGTCCGTAAAAGTAGCTTCAACTTGAATCATTGGAATCATTTCTGCAATACCTTCCATAACATCTTCACGTGTTAAGAGATTGCGAGCTTCATCCATCAGTTGGGCAACAGTTTTACCTTCTCTTGCACCTTCAAGCACATAGTCAGTGATTAAAGCAACTGCTTCTGGATGATTCAATTTGATTCCTTTGTCTTTACGTCGTTGAGCAATCATAGCCGCAAGGCTAATCATCATTTTTTCCTGCTCGCGCATTGTCAATTGCATCGTTTTTCCTCCTTAAATCAATGCTTACCACTTGCCCCAAAGCATCAAAAGCCCTGGAATCCAAGCTGTTACAATTCCTTCAAAAATAGCTAGGTAAGGGACAAATTTTCCTAGATTCTTCTTAAGATTAATTTCAATAAAGGCAGTTAGCCATAGGATACCCCACAAGAACCAAATAATACCATACCAAGCATTACCACCGTATCCAGATGTTAAGCAAAGAATCCCTGCTGGTAGCGTATTAATTGCCACAAATAAACTAAACCACCCATACAAACGTTGATCAAAATCGAAAATCGTATTGATTGCTGAGTAAAGATAGGTGAAAGCAAATAAAAGACCAGTAGCGCTACCATAAAACCATTCAGCGCCTTGCCCTGTACAAGCTCCGTAAGCAATGACAATAATGTTGAGAATCAAACCCAGACCACCCGTAAAGATATTCATGACAACATTTGATTTATCAGGAATACCCTCTAAACGATGGAGTCCATTACTCATCAAAACCATACCAACATAGAGTAGGATGACACCTAACATAAGAACCTCCTAAGTTTTTTATGTTAATATCATACTACTTTGACAACACATGTCAACGAATTTTCAGAAATTTTGCAACATTTAGATGGCAGTCAATCTAACATATAGTGTCAAAAAATGACATCACCTTTGGTGATCCTCGATAGAAGTCCTTTGCTTAATCCCAGATAAATAAACAGTTAATCTATAAAAAGCTTCCTTTAGTATTTGACTGTTTCTGACAATATAGTCCGTACAATCTATCATCCAATGTGAGCATTATATTTTTTTCTCGCCTATTTTTCCAACTCATTCTCCAGACCTAAGTCCATAGACCTATTTTTAGTAATTTTACAGTTGGGTAACAAAGTCAAACGTTTTTTATGATAAAGTCTTTTTTGGACAAAAATCCAAAAGGAGAATTATGATGGAAACAAATAACTACACTACTGATTTACAGCTAGTCTCCCAGGAATATTCCGACGAAAAGACTAGTCTTCAAACCAAAACCAAGAAATTCTTGGAACATTTTTCACCAAAAGACATTTGGAAAATTAAGGGACTGATTGTCGCCTGTCTTGTGTCCTGCTTCCTGTATGTCACTTACTTGACCCATTTTTCCTTTGCCTTTCCAGCAACCCTTGTCTTGATCAGTACGATTGAGCTAGGCTGTCGCCTATTAGGTGGAAAAGCAAAGGGAATGCGACTTGAATCGGGAATATTTATGGTCACTAGTCTCCTCCAAGGCTTGCAAATTAGTCTCTGGGGTCTGCACGACAACTGGGGCAGCGCTCAGATTCTTTGCCTTCATGCAAGTATCCTCCTTTACTTAATGGCACGCACTGGACAAAGTAGTCAAGATCGTTTAGGAATTATGGTTTGGCTAGACCTCATATACACCAGCTGCATCTTCCCGCTAAAATATTTCTTTATCGGAGCCTGGACACTCCTATATAAAACAGCACCTAAACAAGAACTCTCCGAAGAAGAAAAACACGTAATCAAGAACCACAAATGGATGATTCTCATTAGTATCATGATTGCCTTGGTACTAACTGTATTCGCTGCTAGTCAGCTTAGTCAGGTCTTACCTGCTTTCGGACAACTTTGGCGACAGTTCTTCCAGACACTAACTTCTCTACTTGATTTCACCCTCACCTTCAAGGACAACGGATTATTGTTCTCTCGTTTAATAACCAGTATCCCTCTGGCTCTAGGACTTTTTGCTCAACTCGTTGCAACCTATTTGGCAAAAGAAAAGCCACTTAGTCGAAAACGATTTGAAGGCCGTCTTAAAACAACCCGTCAGTTTCCAAAAGTAGCAGCTTATATCGTACTCGGAAGCCTCTGCCTCACTTATGCCCTATTCATATTAACTGCCACTAGTCAAATGGGAGAACTCCTTTCTCTCAACCAAGCCAACATTCCAGCCCATCAAGCCTCACATATTGCTGTTCAGGGCTTCTGGCAATTAGTTCGAGTCTCTACCCTTAACTTGGGAATCCTAGCTGGACTTTACATTTTTTCTAAAGAAAACTTCTTCACCCACAAGGGGCTTCGTTTGTTGAGTACCCTACTCTTTACTTTTGCTAGCCTCTTTGCCCTTATCGCCGGCTGGAAACTCTTTGGCGTTTATATAGCACTCTATGGTGTAACGCCACGTCGCTTACTATCAGGTTGGTTTGTCACAGTACTCTTTATTTGGTGTGTCCTAACACTTATTAGACTTTATAAGCCTATCCAGGCAACCCGTCTCGCTGTATTTTATGCAACTATCAGCTTCACCTTGGTTAGCCTCTTAGGTAGCTTTATTTTATAAGAAAAAAGAGTGGAACTAGATTAACTAGTTTCACCCTTTTTATATTGGAGTTATTTTGAATCTCTTGTAGGAAAGGCATACATCACCCAAAGTACTACTAGTAGTGGTGTCGCTTTTAATACAATCCAAGCAACATTGAAATTGGCATCACGTAGACGACGAATCTGCATAGAAATGGTAGGAAGCGCCGTTGCTGCTATAAATAGAATGAAAGCTGTCAATGTAAAGCCAGCAGCTCTTGTTTCCCCAAGTAAGTCCATCAGTAGGAAAATCAAACTACCGATAATTCCATTAATCAAGACAACCCACCAATAGTCTGATCGTTTTGTACGACCATAAAAATCGAGATAGCCTAACCAAAAATTTTTATATGCCTCTAACATGTTTACACCTCTTAATAGTATGCTACCAGTATACTATATTAATAAGATAGGTGCAAGATGTGAAAATTTAGACTTCTTAAGTTTTCTACTTATATAATAGGAAGATTATTTTAAATAAACTGGAATGGATTGAAATTAGGACTGTCTGACTCAATCTGGCCACTCACCATGGTCACTACACGACTGACATGTTGACGGACACTATTGCGGTGAGCAATAAAAATCATTGTTCGTTTAATCTTAGCAAGATTAGCCATGACCCTGCTTTCAGTATCACTATCGAGACCACTGGTAGCTTCGTCAAAAATCAAGATAGGCTGTTTGGACAAGAGAGCCCTCGCTATAGCCAAGCGTTGTTTTTGACCACCTGATAGACCACCGTCTTCAGATACTTGGGTCTGAAAGCCTAGTGGCATTTTTTGAATATCCTCTAAGATATCAGCTTGTTGGCAAACTTTAAGAAGCTTTTTCTCGTCAACTTCTCCTTCAAATCCTAATAGCAGATTTTCTAAAATGGTTCCCGTAAACACATAGGTCTGCTGAGGAACGTAAGTCACCATTTGACGCAACTCCGCATGGCTAATAGCATCTTTATCTAGGGTTACATGACCACTAGATTTCGTATAATAACCTGACAACATTTTAGCTAAGGTCGTTTTTCCAGATCCACTTTTACCCATGAGGGCGATTTTCTCACCCTTATGAATCGTTAAATCAATCTTACTAAGAGTCTCTTGCTGATAACTAAAACGGTGACTGACTCCTTTAAAAGCAAGTTGTTTAAAAGATAACTCTTTAAGTTTTCCTTTTTCTTCCTTGTCCACAACATAAACTTCTTGAAGACGATTATTGGCGACTTTGGCTTGCTGAATTTTAGATTGGAGATTGATGATATTAATTAAAGGAGTTGTAAAATAATTCAACAACATATTATAGGTAATCAACTGACCTGCAGATAGTTGCCCTTCTATGACCAATTGTGCCCCATAGCAGAGGATAAAGACATTGGAAACTAACTGAACCCCTGTCTTTAGACCATCCTGCGTTAATTGCCACTTGGCCTTAGACAAAGACTTCTTCAAATAGTCATGGAATTTCACCTCAATTTCCCGATAGCGTCTTTCCTCAACCCTCAAGGATTTTAAGGTTTCAATACCTCGCAAATCATCAATAACAGCGGTATTGACCTGACTATTTGCCTCCATCAATTGATAATTTTCCTTTTCAAAAAGCTTATAGAATGCCAGAATGATTAAAACATAAAGAGGAACTACTGTGAGAGTCATCACAAAAAGTGACTGATTTTGTACAATAAGAGCCACAGCTAGAGTCATCACAATGGTCACATCTAGGAAAATCGATAAAATCGTTGAAGCTAGAGCATCGATAATGGTGTTGGCATCTCCAAAACGTGACGTGATTTCACCAGTACGACGTGAACTAAAGAAACTAATAGGTAAGGAAAGGACATGCTTGATATAAGGAAGAATGACAGCAATGGACAGGTAATTACCCAATCGATGTAGAAGATAATCTTTGAAAAAAGTAAAAACTTGTTGAGCAAGATAAGAGATACATAAGCCTAGCGAAATCATGGTCAGAAGATTATAGGCCCCCTGAGGAATCAAGCGGTCGATAATAGCTTGCAAATAATAAGAACCAATAATATTAACAAGGGTCACTAGAAAACTTAATAAGACAATAACCGCAATCAAACCCTTACGACGAAACAAAATTGGTAAAAATGAAAGAAGTCCAGGTACATCTTCTTTGTATTTAGTATAGGCTTCTCCTGGAACAAAAAAGAGAGCAACTCCCGTCCACTCTTTGGCAAATTCCTCTAAGGGCATTTTAATGACCTTCTTGCTAGGATCTGGATCACCAATAACAAGCTGCCCCTTGATTTGACCAAACACCGTATAATAATGTTGCAGCCCACCTTCTTTAACCACATGTACAATAAAAGGATAAGATAGGTTTTCTTGTTTAAATAAGTCTAAATCCGCACGAATAGCCTGAGTTTCAAGACCCAACTGCTTGGCCGCTTCCACCAAACCAAGCGCAGAAGTACCTTCACGAGAAGTCTGAGCCAACTCTCGCAAATAAGCTAAACTATAAGATGAACCATAGTGTTTAAGAATCATGGCCAAGGCAGCGACACCACAATCACGCTGATCAACCTGTGAAATATATGGATATTTTGACATGGTGACTCCTTATTAAAGACAACCTGCAAAATAAGGCAAGATAGTGATAAGTAGTGAGAATAGTGTAAATAATTTTAGTTTTTTCAAAATAAAACTCCTTTTAACTGTTATTTATGTTTCTATAGTAAACATTTAACCATTAAAAAAGTAGTGACATTTATGTCACCACCATTTCTATAAACCATCTGCCGCTTTCCCTGCTCTTATACTTTCTTCTAAAACCGAGTCTTCTAAAACGGAAGCAAACATTATGGCCTTATCGTAATTCTCTGCAGCCTCTTTCTTGTTTCCTTTATGAAGAAGTTCATATTTGGCTTTGAGAACAAAAACACTAGGTTTATAGCTATAGAATTGTGATTTTTCTATAACAGCTAAGGCTTTATCCACAACTGTTAAGAAGTCTGAGAAGGAATTGTGAAAAATCTTCAAAGCAGCGATAGCCATCAAATCATTAAACAAAACAATATTATAGACGTCATCTGTCCAAATTTCCTGATTTAATACTCTCTTTACGATTCTTTCAAAAAGTTTTTTGTCATACTGTTTTCTTCCATAAAGATGGAAGAAATAGTAGTCAATAACTAATAAATCGTTAGTTGAGAATTTCCTCTTCCTTTTGACTTGTTCAAACAAGTCTTCATATATCTCCTCAACTTTAGGACTCTCTTCCCAACTAGTAAAACTCAAAATATTTTCCAAAATATCTAGAGTTAACAATTCTTCTTCTGGGAGAAGTTCAAAGAATTTCTCATAGACCTCCTCAATTAAGGCAAGTTTAGCCTTTATTCTTTCTGGATTTCTATACGTTGGAAACTTAATCAGACGATTCTTCATCTCGTAGTATTCGTCAGGGATAGTAATATTATCATGATCCAATAAATCGGTCATATTTTTTCCTAGACGTTTTGCAATATAAGATAATTTATCCAAAGACGGGAGCGACTCCCCTTTTTCAATGCGAATTAACTGACGAACAGTCAATTCCGCACCATCTAAACATAGCACTTCACGTGACATCTGCTGGCGTTCACGCTCAGTTTTGATTCTTAGTCCAATGCTGTCTTTTATGTTCAAGAGACACTCCTTTATTTCGAAATTTTAAAAACATTATATCATAATTATAATATAATTAATATACAGTTAATGCATTTTTAACAGAACAATAGTCAAAATAAGCTATTTTTATACATTTTATATAGGAAAGACCTTCCTTTGTATCAAAAAAACATGCAGTTCAAAACTACATGTTTTTTTATTTCTGTTTACTTTGGAATCGCCATTCAAAGCGAATACGATCATAAGTTGGATAAATCGCATTAAGCAACCCAAAGGCTAAGGTAAAGCCAGCTAAAACATCTGTTGGATAATGAACACCTACATAAATACGCGAAAGTCCAACAAGGAAAATCAGAAGCCCAGTAATAGCATAAACTACTATTTTAGATTCTTTTTTCTCCAAACGCTGAGCAAGGACAATGGCAATTGCTCCAAGAATCATAAAAGTTCCCAAAGAATGACCACTAGGGAAAGAATAACCACTAGCATGCACTAAATGCGTAATTGATGGACGCTGACGCTGATAAATATACTTCAAACTTACAATCAAGATACTAGCGAGAAGCCCACTAGCTCCCACAAAGATAGCTTCTGATTTATACTGACGTAGATAAAGCCAGATGACTGCTACGATTGCAATAATAGCCTGTACAGGCGTATTCCCAAGCATGGTAATAGTTTTAAAAAAGCGTGTCAATCCTGCTGGTAATCCTCCTCGAACCCAAGTTTGAATGTTGCTATCAAATCCTGTCAAGGCTTCAGGATAGAACTTAACCATATAACCGAGAGCAACAAATAACAATAAGGCAAAAGAAGCATAAGTATAATGTGTGTGTTTGTGTTTCATATTTATAATTTTACTAGAATAGACTTAAGTGGAGCATAAATCAAAGCAAAGGCTAGCGCAAAAATCAAACCTTCAAGTAAATTGAAAGGTACTACCATAGCGAAAAGGTATTTATAGAGACCTATAAATTGCGCAATATCAAAGTTGGCAAATTTAGCATAGAGTGGTACTGCATAAATATAGTTAAGAATAACCATAACAACTGTAAGCAAGACAGTTCCTACAACAGAACCAAGAATATAATTCTTGCTTGTTTGATTTTTCTTCCAAAAATAGCTTAGGCCCCAAACAAAGACGCCTAGAGCAACAAAATTCATAGGAAGTCCAATCATTGATCCTGGTCCACCATTGTTTAGCAAGAGCTTCAACAATGAACGAAGCAAGAGAACACCAATGGCACTCTTAAAATCAAAGATAACCAAGGCAATAAGAACAGGAAGGATTGAAAAATCAACCTTCAAAAAATCTGCTGCTGGAATCAATGGAAATGAAAAATAAAGCAACAAGAATGAAACTGCGGATAAAATGGCAATGTAAGCCAATTTACGTGTGTTTGTCATAAAAAAATTCCTCCAAATTTTAACAATTTGAAAGAAGTTCCCAATGGATTTGCCCATGCCAAAAAAAGCCTACGCAAAAAGACTGGTCTTCTTCCATCCAGACTATACTGTCGGTTGAGGAATCACACCTCATCAGCTTGCGCTCGCGGACTTATCCAAAGAATCACCGCCGGTCGGGAGTTTCACCCTGCCCTGAAGACCTTTTAAGGATAACATAAAAAAACCTTGGTGACAAGGTTTTCAAATTATGGATTTCTAATCTGTTGATAGTCAATGACTATAATTATTCTTTTAAGACAAAATAAAGTATCTATTTTAACTTATCATGCTGATAACGGTGACTCAGCTCTAGCCCCTCAAATTGTTGCTGACGAAGCGCTTCGTAAACAATCATACAAACAGTATTGGACACATTTAGACTACGCACATGTTCATCATTCATCGGAATACGAATAGCTTTTTCAGGATGCTCACGCATAAAATCTTCAGGTAGGCCTGTATCCTCACGACCAAACATAAAATAGTGGTCCTCACCATCGGCATAGGCCTCTTCTGAATAAGTCTTATCCGCAAATTTCGTGACTAAATGCAAACGCCCCTCTCGATTTTTAGACATGAAATCTGCCAAATTGTCATAATAAGTGATGTCAAGCTTATCCCAGTAGTCTAAACCTGCACGTTTCATTTTCTTGTCATCAATTGGAAAGCCCATAGGACGGATGATATGAAGAGGGCTATTAGTCGCTGCACAGGTACGTGCAATATTTCCGGTGTTTTGTGGAATACGAGGTTCAAACAAGACAATATGATTACGTGACATCTCAATTCTCCTAGACATAAAAAATACCATGTCGCCCGGAGTCAAGCTCAGCAGACGACATGGTTGTGGACGTTCATTAGCTTAAATCATGACAGGTTAGATTTAAAATAACGAATCTTTGAATATATTTTAGCACTTCTGGTCTAAAAGTCAAGACAATTTAAAGAAAAATTTCACCTTTATTTACTTAAATAGGAATAGTTGATAAAGCTAGCTGAAAAGGATGATTTTTCCGCTAAAATAGAGTATCATAGTAATGATTATTTGGAGGTAACTCATGCGTATTATTGTCGTAGGTGCCGGTAAAGTCGGTACCGCACTCTGTCGTTCTCTTGTTGAAGAGAAGCACGATGTTATTTTAATTGAAGAAAAGGAAGAGGTCCTCAAACGCCTCAGCAAACGCTATGATGTTATGGGCTTTGCTGGAAATGGAGCTAATTTTAAAATTTTGGAACAAGCCGAAGTTAGCAACTGTGACGTCTTTATCGCGATGACTGATAAAGATGAAGTGAACATGATTTCAGCAGTTCTGGCTAAACAAATGGGTGCCAAAGAAACTGTTGTTCGCGTACGTAACCCAGAATACTCTAATGCTTATTTCAAAGACAAGAACTTTCTTGGATTCTCATTAGTAGTTAACCCTGAACTTTTAACAGCTCGCTATATTGCCAATACAGTTGAATTTCCAAACGCCCTATCAGTTGAAACTTTTGCTAATGGACGCGTTATTCTTATGGCATTTAAAGTTACTGAAAATAGCCAATTATCTGGTATGACAATGGAACAATTCCGTAGGAAATTCGGCAATATTCTAGTTTGTACGATTCACCGTCAGGGTGAACTCATCATTCCAGATGGAAATGCTACCATGCAAATTGGGGATAAGATTTATGTCACTGGTAAACGTGTTGATATGGCACTTTTCCACAGTTACATCAAGCCAAAAAGCATCAAAAAACTTTTGTTGATTGGTGCTGGGCGCATCTCCTACTACTTGCTCAATATCTTGAAAAACAATCGTATTAAGGTCAAATTGATTGAGCAAAAAATGGACCGTGCGCAAACCTTTAGTCAGGTCTTCCCTGAAGTTTCTGTTATCTTAGGTGACGGTACTGCTAAAGACCTTCTTCTCGAGGAAAGTGCAGCCAGTTATGATGCCGTAGCTACCCTAACCGGAGTAGATGAGGAAAATATCATTACCTCTATGTTCCTCGAAAGCCTTGGTATTCACAAGAATATTACTAAGGTTAACCGTACTAGTCTCTTAGAGATTATCGATCCACGTGAGACAACAACAATTGTCACTCCTAAGAGTATCGCTGTTGACACTGTAATGCACTTTGTACGTGGGCGTTTTAATGCCAAAGACTCTAGTCTTGATGCCCTTCACCATGTGGCTAATGGTCGTATCGAAACCTTGCAATTCCAAATTAAGGAAAATAACAAAATCGCCGGAAAGAAACTTTCTGAGCTTGAATTTGCTAACGGTGTCCTTATCGCTGCTATTATCCGCAATGGAAAATCTATTTTCCCAACGGGAGAAGACAGACTCGCTATTGGGGATAAAATCGTGGTCGTTACACTCTTACAAAATGTAACTCACATTTACGACTTGTTGAAGAGGTAAGTTGCCATGAATCGATCTATTGTCCGTTTTCTTATTGCCAAGCTCCTACTGATTGAGGCTGCTCTCTTGGTTGTACCACTTATCGTCGCTCTTATTTATCAAGAAGATGCTAAAGTATTTGCCAGCATCTTGGGTACGATGGGGATTCTCCTCTTTCTCGGGATGCTTGGTACTCTCTTTAAACCAAAGAACTACCATATTTACACCAAAGAAGGAATGCTTATTGTAGCCCTCTGTTGGGTGCTCTGGTCCTTCTTTGGAGGATTGCCCTTCGTCTTTGCTGGTCAGATCCCAAGTGTCATTGATGCCTTTTTCGAGATGAGCTCTGGTTTCACAACCTCGGGGGCTACTATTCTTACAGATACTGGAGTACTTACCCACTCCCTACTTTTCTGGCGAAGCTTCGCCCACTTGATTGGAGGGATGGGGGTATTGGTCTTTGCCCTAGCCATCATGAACAACAGTAAAAATGGTCACCATGAGGTTATGCGTGCAGAGGTGCCTGGTCCAGTATTTGGTAAAGTCGTTGCCAAGCTCAAAAATACAGCTCAGATTCTTTACATCATCTATCTGACTATGTTTGTTATTTTTGCTGTTATTCTCTGGCTTTGCGGTATGCCAATCTTTGATAGTATCATCACTGCTATGGGGGGCGCAGGTACTGGGGGATTTGCTGTCTATAATGACTCTATCGCCCATTACCACAGTGATCTGATTACCTATGTGGTTACTGTTGGTACCCTACTCTTTGGAGTTAACTTCAACCTTTATTTCTATATCCTCCTTCGCAAAATCAAGTTTTTCTTCCAAGATGAAGAACTACGTACCTACTTTGCGATTGTGGCTATTTCAACAGGTTTGATTTTCCTCAATATTTTTGGGATTTACCACAATTTGGCTGACTCTTTCAAATACTCATTTTTCGAAGTGTCAACTATCATCACAACAACCGGTTTTGGTCTAACGGATATTACCAAATGGCCACTCTTTTCTCAGTATATCCTACTCCTCCTGATGTTTATCGGGGGATCAGCAGGTTCTACTGCCGGTGGTTTCAAGGTTATCCGTGCTATGATTATTGCTAAGATTGCACGAAATCAGACTCTGGCTAGCCTCTATCCTAATCGTATCCTGTCACTTCATATTAATGGAAGTGTTCTCGATAAAGAAACCCAGCACAGTGTTCTTAAATATCTAGCTGTATATGTACTCATTATACTAAGTTTAGTCACTGTTTTGTCACTGGATAATCAAGACCTCTTGATTGTGACAAGCGCTGCTGCTTCAACCTTTAACAATATTGGACCTTTACTTGGAACGAGTGATAGCTTTGCTATTTTCAGTCCTTTGTCTAAGCTTATCATGGGATTTGCTATGATTGCAGGACGTTTGGAAATTTATCCTTTACTACTCCTCTTCCTGCCAAAAACTTGGTCAAAAACTTAAGCATAGAAAAACTCCTTTGGATTCATTTATCCAAAGGAGTTTTATTACGTTTTAGACTAAAATAATCTGGCACCGGATCATCGCCAGTCTCTGATAAAGGGTGACATCTTAAGATACGGGCAACTCCCATAAGAACTCCCTTTAAACCGTGCATTTCTATTGCTTGGATCATATAAACCGAACAAGTTGGACGAAAACGACAAGACGGTGGAAATAGGGGAGAAATCCATCTCTGATAAGCCCTGACCAAGGCAATCAGAAATCTTTTCATTATTTGACCTTATTGACAGCAGCGTTATGAAGCTGGCTGATTTCTTTCTTATTTAGACGGCGTGATTCACCTGGACGAAGACCTGTCAAATCAAGGGTCCCAAAACGTGTGCGAGACAACTTATCAACGAGCAAGCCCACTGATTCAAACATTTTCTTAACCTGGTGGTTACGCCCTTCATGAATTGTCAATTCAACAACTGAACGATTCTTTTCATGGTCAACTTTGATAATATTGTAACGTGCTGGCTTGGTTTTCTTGCCATCAATGACTACACCACGAGTCAAAGGACGAAGATTCTCCTTGGTCGCAATACCTTTGACACGCGCCAAATAAACCTTATCAATCTCATTACGTGGGTGAATCATTTTATCGGTAAAGTCACCATCATTAGTCAAAATAAGAAGACCAGTCGTATCCCAGTCAAGACGACCAACAGGATAGATACGTTCCTTAACGTGGGGCATGAGATCAATCACCGTCTTACGATTTTTCTCATCAGATACCGAAGAAATAACTCCTCGTGGTTTATTAAGAAGATAATAGACCTTCTCTTCATTATAAATTGGACTACCATTTACCTCAACAATGTCACCATTTTTGACAATGGTTGCCAATTCCGTAACGGTCTTACCATTTAGGGTCACACGACCTTCTTTAATCAGTTCCTCAGCCTTACGACGGCTGGCCACACCAGCGTGGGCAATATATTTATTAATTCGCATTCTTTTTCTACAGCTTAAGCTGTATCCTTTCTACCTAGCATCTCTGCTATGTTTCTTTATTTTTTAATGATTAGTTTCAACAAGGTTTAGTCTTAATTGTCCAAGTCCTCAAGCTCTTCTGGAGCATCTTCCCTAAAGAGACTTGTTTCCTGCTCTTCAAGTTCTAGTTGGTCAATCGCCACAAGTTCGTCTAAACTGTTAATCCCCATATAGTCTAGGAAATAATCAGTAGTCGCATATAGGTTAGGACGACCGACAGCATCTTTTTTACCAGCTTCTTGAATGAGATCAAAGGCTTGAAGTTTAGCAATAGCACCACTAGAATTAACACCTCTAATGTCATCGACTTCAGCACGTGTAATAGGCTGTTTATAAGCAACTATAGAGAGAACCTCGAGACTCGCTCGGGATAGACTTTGGTTGATTGGCGTTTTAGAATAATCACGAAGGAGACTTGCAAAATCTGGCTTAGTCACCAGCTTATAGGTATTTGACGATTCCAATAAACAAAGAGCTGAATCCTCGTCTGCCTCGTACTTGGCTTGTAATTTCTCCAAGGACTGAGTCAGACCCGTCACTGGCATTTCCAAAAGCTGTGCCATAGCACGTAGACTAAGACCATCTTCACCAGCCACAAAAAGTAAAGCTTCTAATCGTGCTAAGTGACTACTCATTCGTCCATTCCTTTCTTAATGTGATTGTACCAAAAATTGTTTCCTGCTGTACTGATATGCGATGTACCTTAATCAATTCAAGAGTTGCCAAAAAGAGGGTGATTACTTGATTCATATCCTTAGCATCCGTGAAAAGTTCATCCAGATACAGCTCATTTTTTGAGCCAAATGCTTCCTCAATAATCAGCATCATGTCTTCAATTTTATAATCGTCACGCGCAATGGTTGTGTGGTTTCGGCGAATTTCTTCTTGCTTTTCAGCCATGATTTTTGAAAAAGCCAAGAAAATGTCTTGAATGGTCTTATCCTGATTCAACGTTACATCTTCATAAACCAATTCTACTTTTGGTTTTGAAAAATACTGAGCTCGTACCTCATGCTGCTTAGCCAACTCTTGACTAGCTGCTTTGAAGCGTGCATACTCTTCCAACTGACTCAAGAGCTCTAGTTCTGGATCATCTGCTTCAGGCTCAGCTTCCACCACTGTGGGCAGAAGCTTACGACTCTTAATCAGCATGAGCTGACTAGCCATAAGCATATATTCCCCAGCAACTTCAAGCTTCATGGCTTGCAAGGTTGCCAAATAAGCCAAGTATTGCTCGATAACCTCAACAATGGGAACATCGTAAATGTCTACCTCATACTTAGAAACCAGATGGAGCAACAAATCCAGTGGCCCCTCAAAATCTTTTAACTTAATATCCATTAGGTTTTATAGTATTTCTCCAAGGTCACTGGACTTTTTAGTCCCAGTAAACGAGCAAGTTCAAAGGCGCCCGTTCCCTTTTCAATCTGTCTAAGAATAAATTGCTGACGCAAGACTTGAGCGGTTACATTCGATAAGCCACAGTCACTAACATAAGTCTGGATTTGCTTATACAGCCATTGTCGAGTATAGAGCTTACCCAAAAGCAAGCCCTGGCTGTTCGCATCTTTAATGGCCAACAAATACTGCTTCACATCTGCTTCAAGTCTGAGAACACGCTTAGTGCTTCCCTTGGCCACAGTCACAACACCAAAATCCAAGTCAATATCGGCCCAGTCCAACTCCAAAATCTCTGAAGGTAAGAGTCCCAACTCTAGAATCAGCAGACAAGCCAGCTTACCAACCCCTTCACGCCCCTCATAAAGCGATGAAAGATCCAGTGTTCGCAACTTATCCTCCTGAGAAGGTATTGTAACCGTCTCTGATAGTTTGAAAAATTTCTCTAATTCACCCTTTTGATAGAGGTATAGCAAAAATTGATTGACCGCAGAGCGCTTACGCTTTTGTACGGATGGCTTCCATTCCTTCAGTTGGTTTTCATAGAGCTTGAGACTGGTTTGATCAATTTGTCCTGAAATCGACGTTGCAAACTGCTTAAGATCATAAGCATAAGCTTGCTTTGAACTCTCCGAAATGACCTTAGTAGCCAGAAAATCAGTGATCTGAGTTGTCAGTTGTTTTTGGAATGATGATATAGTCATGTGTAAAGTCATGTAAGAGGCTATTAACCGCCTTTAGAATCGATTTTCGTGTGATAATTCCTTTGAAAATACCTTGGCTGTCAACCACAGGAAGGAAAGGATTATTAACTAGCTTATGCATTACCTCATTTAGATTGGCATTATCTTCCACTGTTTCCACAACATCTGATGTCATCGGCCCGATATCACGGTTAACCATCTCCCACTCTTGCAAGTTATGTTCATCTTGATAACGCTTAATATCCGTTAAAGATATGGTCCCAAGATAGTGCTTATCCTTAGTCAAAACGGGAACGCGCGAATAACCATTGCTTGTCAAAAGCAAGACCACATGATCAGCGTTGTGACTATCAATAAAAATAGCAACCTGATCTGATGGAATTAAATAATTATCTAAATGAGCCAACAAAAAATCTTCAAATTCTTTAGCAATCATCGTTCAAATTCCTGTGTAAGTTCTGAATAAAGTTCATGGTCACGTGTGTAATATTCCACACGAATTTTTGCACTGTTTATAATCACCTTAGCATAAAGTTTCTCATGGATAGGCCCACGTGGCTGCGAAACAGAACCTGGGTTGATAAACACTGTCTTACCATTTCGCCAAGCTGCTGCCGCATGCAAGTGTCCATAGAGACAAATATCTGCATCCTCTTGTTGCGCCCAAAGATCTAACTTGTCCCAGGTAAAATTAATGCCATAGAGATGACCATGTGTTTGTGCAATAATCACATCTCCAAGTTTAACGACCAAACGTTCTGGATAACCTGAATCATAATCACAGTTTCCTCGAACTACATAGATACCTTTCCAAACAGGATCACTTGATTCTAACTCCGAATCTCCGTTGTGGAAAATGGCATCCACCTTTCCTTGATAACGATTTTTTATATCTGCTACAATATCACGATCCCCATGGGAGTCGCTCATTACGATTATTGTTTGTTCTGCCATGCTGGGAAGACCTCCATAAGTTTCTTAACAGCTTGTCCACGGTGAGATTGTTCATTTTTCTCTTCTGCAGAAAGCTCTGCTGCTGTTTTACCCGTATTACCAACTAAAAAGAGAGGATCATAACCAAAACCATTGTCACCTTTAGGTTCTCGGCCAATATAACCCTTCCAGTCGGCATCAACAACCAAACTATCACGTCCAGGTGCTGCAACAACTAGGGTTGTATGGAAGTTCGCCGTACGTTTGCTATCATCAAGCACCATAGCGAGCTCGTGCAATAATTTAGCATTATTTTCAGCATCTGTGGCATCAGGGCCTGCAAAGCGCGCAGACCAAACACCTGGTAAGCCTCCAAGAACATCTACCTGCAAACCAGAGTCATCTGAAAGGACCATTTTACCAGTTAATTCAGAAATGGTCTCCGCCTTCAAGCGTGCATTTTCCTCAAAGGTCATACCTGTTTCAGCAACTTCAGGAAGGTCTGGATAATCATTAAGATTCTCTACCTTAATGCCTAGTTTTCCAAATAGTTTACGAAATTCCTTAGTTTTTCCTTCATTGCGTGTCGCAATCAATAGGATATCACCAAAATCTGATTTGTTATCAGAACCAAAGAAATCACTCAAGGTGACACCTTCTCTAGGCACATGAACATAGACAAGCTTATCTCCTTCACTAACTACCAAGGCCCCTTGATGTGGCGTAACAGCTAGGTCTCGACCAGTTTGCTCTTTCAAGCAATCCAAAATAAAGGATACCAAGCGAAGGTCTGAAGAATGTTTAGCAATATGTAACTGGAAACCACTAACAGCCAAAACGTTAGTCAAGGCTTGGAAAAGGTCAACAAATTGTTCATAGGCCTCATCACCACCAAAACAAGTCAAGTGATTGTAGCTTCCAAAACTAGCCAAATACCAGTCTTGTTCGTCTTTATATTCTAAAATTGATTTAGTCATTTTCTAACTCCTTGTCCAAATCGACATGTTGGACAGCAACTTCTTCACCCAGCCATTGTTCTGCGATTTCTTTAAAACCAAGCACACTAGCTGTGGTGTAATATTCTTCCGTCTTGTCTTCGACTTCACGGCTACGATTAATTTCAAAATAATTGAGCAAAACGGAAACATCACGAACTGTTTCAGCTCCGCTATCAATTAGCTTGACACTTGGCCCCATAACATTCTGGATGATAGGACGTAAAAGTGGGTAATGGGTGCAGCCCAAAACCAAGGTATCTACCTTGCCGACTAAAGGTGCCATGCTCTCATAAACAATCTTTTTAGCCACACTTGAGTTAATTTCATTGGATTCAACAATAGGGGCAAAGCGAGGACAAGATAAACTCAAGACATTCATTTGTGGTGCCAGATGCTTAATTTTTTGTTCATAGATGTTAGAGGCAATCGTCATAGGAGTCCCAATGACGCCAATATGACCCGATTGACTAGACTTAATGGCAGCACTAGAACCAGGCAAAACCACACCTAGCACTGGGATATCCAAGGCTCCTTTGATTTCCTCCCAAACTACTGCTGTTGCCGTATTACAAGCAATAACGATCATTTTTACATCTTTGGTCAGAAGAAATTTAACCAACTGCCAGGTATACTCTCTGATTTGTTCTGCTGGTCTAGGACCATACGGCGCCCTAGCAGAGTCACCAATATAAACAATAGACTCGTGAGGCAACTGACGTTTAAGTTCACGTACCACCGTCAGTCCTCCGACACCAGAATCTAAAAATCCTATAGGTCGATTATCCATCTTGCCTCCTTATCCCCTAGGTTACATGTAAAAAGCTGAGATTCACGTCCCAGCTCCCCACCATTATTTTTTCTTTTTCTTGCTATCTGCAAGTGCTTGTTTTTGTTGTTTGATAATTTGGTTATATGTTTGACGCACTTTTGCTTCATTTGGCTTTTGACCCGCAGCCGACATCATGGTACGAACAGCGTCCACATTCAAACGAGGATTTTCAGCCAATTCTTTCTCCATTTGTTTGCGGGCAAAGTATGCGCCTCCATAAAAACCACCCAAAAGGGCTACAAAAACAAGAATAATCCAAAGGACGGTGTTCATAAATTTAATTCTCCTATAACGTTGATTTACCTTATATTATAGCAAAAATGGACCCTACTGACAAATAAGACGTTGGTTCTTAAAAACGTATAGAAAAAAAGTTTTTTCGTTTAAAATATCGATAAAATGAGAGTTTCAGTATTTTTCACTTACAACTGTAAAGGACTTGTAAGATTTCTAGAAAAAAAATAGGTTATTATATAAGTTGTGGAATTATTATTATGTTTATATAAAGGGGTTTATTTATGCTCAAGGAAGCAACTATTTCCGAACGAAAAATTGTCAACGCATTTATTGAACTCTTAGAAGAGAGTTCACTCGAACAAATCAGCATCACAGACATCATCAAGAAGGCAAATCTCAGCAGACCAACTTTCTACTACTACTATTCAAATAAAGAAGATTTGGTTGAAACAACCTTCTCAAAGATTTTAGATAAAGTTTCAAGTATTCTTCAGGAAGACATGACCTACCAAGAGGGTGTTGTTACTGAAATGCTAAGATATCTTAAGGAAAATCAAAAGCTCTGTCTCACCTTAATGACACACATTCCAAACATCAATGAGATGATTCGTGAATTCATTATCGAGACCATCCTTAACTCTGATATCGAAAATGTTACAGAGCTCATGGAACAAAGCTATCATATTCCTGCCAAATATTCATTGGAAATTTATGTTAGCACTATTGTTACCATTTTAACACTCTGGCTCAAAGAAGGCTGTGTCGAATCCCCTGAGGAGTTAGCCGATATCATTCTTGAAGCTGTAATCATTAAAGTAAAATAAGCTAGGGCCTTTAAGGCCTAGCTTATTTTTTGTTAAATGTCAAAATCAAAACCATCAAGAGTAGCAAAGTAATCATTCATCGTCTCTGCACGGCGGATCATACGAGCCGTTCCATCTTCTTGGTAGAGAATTTCTGCAGAACGAAGACGTCCATTATAGTTGTAGCCCATTGAGAAACCATGTGCACCTGTGTCGTGGATAACCAAGGTATCTCCAATACGAGCTTCTGGCAATTCACGGTTCTTAGCAAACTTATCATTATTTTCACAAAGAGAACCTGTCACATCAACTACTTGAGTGTCACCATCTGGATTAGTCATATTCGTGATGTGGTGGTAGGCATCGTACATAGCTGGACGAAGCAAGTTAACCGCAGAAGCATCTACACCAACGTAACGACGATAAGTGTCCTTAATATGAAGAACCTTAGTAACAACAAGGCCATGAGGTGCTGTCATGAAACGTCCAAGTTCAGTGTAAATACTAATGTGTCCAAGATCATTCGGAACAAGGATCTCATCAAATTTAGCATGAACCCCTTCACCGATAACAGCAATGTCATTTTGCTTATTAGCCGGTGTGTAGTCTACCCCAACACCACCTGATAAATTGATAAAGTCAAGACTAACTCCAAGTTCATTCTTGATTTCTACCGCCAATTCAAAGAGTTGAGCAGCCAAGGTTGGGTAATACTCATTCGTTACTGTATTTGACGCTAGGAAAGCATGCAAACCGAATGATTTCACTCCTTTTTCTTTAAGGTAGGCATAACCTTTGAAGAGTTGTTCCTTAGTCATCCCAAATTTTGATTCTTCAGGATGATCCATGATATCAGTACCAAGAGAGAAGACACCTCCTGGGTTAAAGCGCAAAGAAAGGGTTTCAGGAAGCCCTGCAGCCTCTTCCAAGAAAAAGATATCTTCGTAAGCATCAAGGTTAATTGTCGCATTAATATCACGCGCGTAAACAAACTCTTCTGCACGTGTATCATTAGATGTAAAGCTAATCGCGCTACTATCAAAACCAATTTTCTTACTCATGACAAGCTCTGTATCGGTCGCACAATCGACACCACACCCTTCTTCTTTCAAAATTTTGAGGATTGCTGGATTAGGTGTGGCCTTTACAGCAAAGAATTCTTTAAAACCTGGATTCCACGAAAAAGCTGCATTAACTGCACGTGCTGTTTCACGAATCCCTTTTTCATCGTAAAGATGGAAAGGTGTGGGAAATTCTGCAGTGATTTGTTCAAGTTTATCAGCTGTAATAAAAGGTGTTTTTGTCATTTTATTCTCCATTTTTTTACAATAGTAATCCTATTATAGCATAAGAAAAGGCTTGAAACCCAATTTTCTAATAATCTCAAGGCATATTTCATGATACAATAGACCTATAACCTAAATAAAATAACGGGGGATTATTTATGAAAAAATATCTTTACTCTGGGGCTCTTGCTCTAGCAGCCATCTTAACACTCTCAGCATGTGCCAAGCCAAAACTTGATGCCAAGCTTTCTGTTAACGATATTGTCTATATGTCAGGAAGCGACCTCAAGCTCAAGGATGACCAAACCCTAGTCGAAGTCTCATTCAAACTCGAGAATACTTCGGAAGATATGGAAAATGAGCTCAACACATCTGCTAAACAATTCTACCTCAAAGATAAAGATGGTAAAAAAGTCACAGCAAGCAAGATCGACAAAGGTGATCTCCCTACTCTCTTCAACAAAAATAAGAACGTAGAGGATGCTACAGATGACTTTGGAAAGCTTGAAGCTGACGACTACAAAACTGTCTCACTCTTTTTCGAAGTTAACAACGACGAAAGCTATAAACTCTATTTTGAATCAAAGGATGAGAAGACAGAAGGACAAACTGTTTCTACTAACCTAAAAGATTTCGATGGTAAAACAACTACCAATGTTAAAAAGGCTGTTGATGCTTATTTCAACGCAGTTCTTCTAGGTGGCGAAAGCAAAGACTACAGCAAATTTGTTTCTAACGACTTGGACAAAGCTAAGGGCGAACTTAACCAATATTTCTCAGATAGCCTTCAATACAGCTATGATGCAACTGATAACATCAAACCAACCGGTGATGAAGTTCCAAAAGTTTTTGGTTGGGTTCAAACAGCTAACCGTGAACGCGGCAGCTACACTGTTGACAACATTATCGTCGCTAAAGATAAGGCAGAATTCAATGTCAGCATGTCAACTATCAGTATGAAAGCTGCAGACGATGCCTATGGTGCTAATCACCCAAATCTTACAGACGAACTTAAAAACTACCTACAAAGCAATGGTGCTAACGCTGGAAATGTCGACCAACTGACAAGACAATTCTACATGGAAACTTACCTACCGAATTCAATCAAAGAAGTAAGTCCATCAGCACCAAAGACTGAAGGTACAAATATCTTTGATAATTACTCAGTCGAGCTTACTAAAAAAGACGACAAGTGGGCTTTCCCAGATAAAGATAGCTATGTGGGAAAATGGGATTACTATCCACTCTTCTACGCTTACACAGGTCAGCAAGGAACACTCACAAAAAACTATTAGACAGTAAAAAAATCAGCCATCTGGCTGATTTTTTTTACTAATTTCGTCTAGCAAAGAGTCGCAAGATATTCAAGAATAAGTTAATGAAATCCAAGTAAAGACTAAGTGCCATAGAAACTGCCCATCCATCTGTGACCTGACCATTGGTACCATAATAAACCTTCTTAATCATCTGGTTATCGTAGGCAATTAAACCTGAGAAAATAAGAATTGATACAATACTAATCACAAAACTCATCATGCTACTTGCAAAGAAAAAATTAATCAAGCTAGCCACAATAATCCCAATCAAGGCTGCCATAAGGAACTTGGCCATGCCTGATAGATCTCGCTTAATGGTAACTCCGATAAGTGCCATGATAAAGAAAACAATGGCAGTGCTAAGGAAAGCTTGGAAAACAATGGCTTGCGTATATTGTACGATGATAAAGCTAAGTGTAAATCCATTCAGAGCAGAATAAACCAAAAATAAAGGTAGAGCCGCAGGTGTATTCCTTCTTGCAGCACCGCTAGCCAAAAAGACCAAACCAAACTCTAAAAAGAGTGCCGCCATGTAAACCCAAGAATAATTCATGAGAATATTGACAAAAAGATGCGAAAGAGGGAAGAGCATCAGATAAGAGATGACTGCTGAAAGTCCCACTCCCATACCGACAAGACCATAAATCTTTCCGAAAAAGCGGTTCAAACCCGCATCACTAGTTGTATAAATTGCATTTGATTCCATAGTTATCTCCTAAAAATAATGAATTATTGGTGGTGGCTTTGTAGAGTCTTGCGACGGAAAAACTTACGATTTTTGATTCGGTTTCGTAAGGGTGTCGCTGCTTCTTTAACCGCCCAATACTTATCCACCATAGTAACAATATAAGATTCCTTATACTTCGGCGGCGCAATCGTTGCTCCCCACATATGCTTGAGAATAATATCCTCTTCTTTTTTGTTCAGATTAACAAGCTTTCTGGCATTACGAACAGCAATACGTGGATGTACCCAAGCATGACTCTTGTTAAATTTAGTCACTCGCCAATCATAATAGAAAAAGTCATGTAAGAGACCACCTCGAGCTGTACTCTTGGCATCCCAGCCAAATTTTTTAGCAATCTTATAGCTGGTGTAACTAACATTAACCGAGTGTTCTAAACGTGTCGAATGATGGTGCTGTACAATCCCATCCAATTTTTGAAAACGTGGATGAGAAATCAAATGTCCCACAACTTCCATGAATTCTTTATCATCTTCTGGTCGTTTCATAATAATACCTCATTAATGTTTCTAATGCTTCTTCATTATACCACTAGTACTTAAAATTACTTTAAAAGTCAGTTGTTTTCTCCTAAAATCATCCTTGAGACCTAGAGACTAAACATGAGAATTCCTGCTGCAACAGCAACATTCAGACTCTCCGCCTGACCTGGCATGCTAATATGTACGAGTTGATCAGCAGACTCAGCCATTTCCTGACTAATTCCCTGACCCTCATTTCCCATTACTAGGGCAAAATTGCCATCTGTCTTAACTGCTTTATAGTCAACGGAAACATCGGAAAGAGTCGTTGCTAAGACGGGTATACCTTGTTTTCTGCAAGCCTCAACCATGTCAAGAATTGGTCCACGATAGATTGGAAGGTGGAAATGACTTCCCTGCATAGAACGCAAGGTCTTCTGATTATAAATATCAGCTGATTTATCCGACAAAAAGACTCCGTCATAACCTGCGGCATCTGCTGTTCGAATCATTGTTCCTACATTACCAGGGTCCTGAACATCCTCCAAGAGCAGATATTTCCCTGAGAGAGACTTTGGCAAGGCTTGAGATTGTTTAGCAACTTCTACCACAATCCCTTGAGGTGTCTGAGTTTCACAGAGTTCCTTAAGCACCTCTGGACTAACCAACTTGACCTTAGACATATTAGCCACACGATCAGCCATTTCCTCAAGTACGAAAACTTGAAGAATCTCGGCACCGCTTGCCTTTGCTTCCTCAAAAAGATGCCATCCTTCTAAAAGATAGCTAGTTTTACGGTGCTTACGCTGCAATAATTTTCTAGCAGACTTAATGCTAGCATTTTGCTTTGATTGAATGATTTCCATACACTCATTATAGCAGAAATCCCCTGATAAATCTTGGACTTGACCGACTTTATAGCAAGGATTATACTAAAAGAAAGAGCTTTCAAAAGGAGGTCATGGACCATGCAAAAAGTACGATTATTAGTCTCAGGAAGAGTCCAAGGTGTTGGTTTTCGTTATTCAACCTATGCTCTAGCACTAGATATTGGAGATATATGCGGTCGGGTTTGGAATAACGACGACGGTACTGTTGAAATTCTAGCTCAGTCAGATAACCCTTCTAAGTTAGCTAAATTTATTCAAGAAGTTCGAAAGGGACCTTCAAAATGGTCTAAAGTAACCTATGTCGATGTGACCATGGCTAACTTCCCTAATTACAGCGATTTTCGCATGGCTAATTAAGGTTGGAGCTCCGTTTTTAACTTGTTCTCTTCCTTAAAAAAAGGTAAAATAGACAGGTATAACTAAAAAACAAAAGGAATGATATTGTGAATAAAAATCAAAAACGTCTAGCCCTGATGGGGCTTGCTGCCAGCATGCTTCTCTTTCTATCAGGATGTGTGAGCCTTGATAAGTCTGGTAATCCTACTGGTTGGGTTTGGAACCTACTTGGTCGCCCTATGAGCCACGTCATCACCTACTTCGCACATAATTTAAATCTGGGATTTGGTCTTGGCATTATCTTCGTAACCATCATTGTTCGTTTGATTATCTTGCCACTTGGTCTTCACCAATCTCGTAGCGCAGCCTACCAAGCAGCAAAACGTGAATACCTTGCGCCTATCTTAGAACCAATTAACGAACGTTTGCGCAACGCTGAAACTCAAGAAGAAAAAATGGCTGCCCAGTCTGAACTCATGCAAGCTCAGCGTGAAAACGGTCTAAGCTTGATGGGCGGTGTCGGCTGTCTTCCTCTATTGATTCAGTTCCCATTCTTCTCAGCACTCTACTATGCAGCACGTTACACTCCTGGTGTACTCAAGGATAACTTCCTCTGGTTTAACCTTGGTCACCGTGACTTCCCATTGATTATCATCATCGCAGCGCTTTACTACTTCCAATCTTGGTTGTCTATTCAACAAGTTCCTGAAGAACAACGTAAACAAATGGCAGCGACGATGTACAGTATGCCAATCATGATGATCTTCTTTGGTATTAGCTCACCTGCAGCCGTAATCCTCTACTGGTTCGTTGGTGGTATCTTCTCTATTATCCAACAGTTGATTACCAACTACATCATTAAACCTCGCTTGAAAGAAAAAGTTGCTGAAGAGTTCAAAAAGAACCCTCCAAAAGCACCTCGTACAACACCAAGCAAGCGTAAAGATGTGACACCAAAAAATACTCAAGCAATTGCGAGCAAACCAAAGAAAAACCGTAACGCCGGTAAGCAAAATCGTAAATAAGGTACAAAGCACTCTTGGAATTTTCCAAAAGTGCTTTTCTTATAGACTAATTCAGACTAACCTAATTCCTAATAGCGCCAACAACCAAAAAAGGAGTGCGACAGAACGACTGTTTTGTCTCACTCCCACTAGTTTCAAATATTGAACACCTTAATTCCAACAGTCACCTAGGCTGTTTTTTCTACACTAAGGATTTCCACAGAGTAGCTACCTGCTGGTGATTCGATAGCGACTTTGTCGCCAACTTTCTTACCAATCAAGGCTTGAGCAATCGGACTTTCATTTGAAATCTTACCTGAGAAGATGTCAGCACCGGCTGCACCAACAATATGATAAGTATCTTTGTCGTTTGTACCAACTTCTTGAACAACAACAGTTTTACCAATTGCAACTTCGTCATTAGCAACAGCATCACTATCAACGATTTCTGCATAACGAATTTTTGTTTCAAGAATTTGAATTTGTCCTTCAACAAAGGCTTGCTCGTCTTTGGCTGCTTCATACTCAGAGTTTTCTGAAAGGTCACCATAAGAACGTGCAATCTTAATACGTTCTACAACTTCTGGACGACGGACGAGTTTGTACTCCTCCAATTCCGCTTCAAGTTGTTCTTTCTCCGCTTGTGTCATTACATATGTTTTTTCTGCCATTTTTTTCTCTTTCCTATTTTTTGAGCCCTTGGCTTTATTTTCAAAATCACTCTTTGTTTGCTTGATTTTAATGAGCCAATCAGACTATTTATCTTTTAGTTTGCTATTAATGTAAGTTTCAACGTTATGCTGATGCTCTTCATAGCTTTCAGCAAAATAGACATTACCAGTGGTTACATCTGCAACAAAGTACATGTACTTGGTAGATGATGGATTGATAACCGCTTCAATTGCAGACAGACTAGGGCTGTCCACAGGACCTGGCATCAACCCCTTATGAACATAATCATTATAAGGAGAGTCAATGTTTGTGTCAATAGTTGCATCTTCTTTCAAGGTCGTTTCCTGACCAAGTTTTCCAAGAGCATAAAGAACTGCAATATTACTTTGTAGAGCCATATCTGAGTTAAGACGATTATAGAAGACGCTCGCAATATTTTTACGGTCGTCATCTGTAGCTCCTTCTTTTTCCACAAGAGAAGCTAGGGTCAAAATTTCATTAACATTGTGTCCGCTAGATGAAATCGTCACATAGTAAGGTGATAGGTAGGTGTCCATCGTTGACAACATTTCCTCTGCCAAAGATTCCACCGTCGTATCGTCATGAATGTTATAAGTCGCTGGGAACAGATAACCCTCTAGGACATACTTAGCATCCGTAGAATTCGGAAGGTTTGCCAACAAGGTTGGGTACTTCGCTTTCATCTTAGTAATGAAAGCATCATCCTTCATCAGCTTCAAGAAATCTTTTGCCTTAAGTCCAGTTGATGTTTTTTTGCCTTTTTTCGCTGAGGAATTAACTTCAACTGCCTTAGCAATTTGATCAATGGTGTATCCTTCTTTGACCAAGACCGTACCAAGAGATGGCTCCTGAGGTTTATCACTTCCTTTTTTCTGAAGTGCCTCAATAATTTCATCCATGGTCATGCTAGCCTGAAGGTTGTAATAACCACTTTTCAGATTTGAGATATTCTTAAACTTGGTATAGTAATTAAAAACCTTACCAGACTTAATGACACCAGCTGATTCCAATAGTTGACCAATGTAACTGCTACCTGAATTTTCAGGAATTTCAACACTAACAAACTTAGTTGAATTAACATCTTTTGCGCCAACAGCATCACTAACATAACGATAACCAAAGAATGCAGCTACTGACAAGATAAGTAGCAAGAAGATAATAATATTTCTTGCAATTTTACCAGCACGACGGTTATTTTTATTGCGTTTGTGATTTCGGTTAGAACGTGAAATCGGCTCTTCGTCGACAATGTCAGCCTGTTTAACATCTTTTGGCGAAGACTTTTTCTTCTTCACTTTCTTACCTTTCTTTTTCTTAGGTTTTCCAGAGGCTTCTAGAGAAATACTCTCATCATCCTCATTACCATCAGCCACTATCTCTGATTGAACCTTTTCTTGCGACGCTTGGTCACTTGTTGTATGATGTTCCTGCAAGAATGCTTCTTTTTGACGTTCTGAGGTCAATTTGGCCTCCAATTCTTTAGGGTCTGTATAAATAGCTTCGTTAGACTTAGCTTCAATGAGCTCCTTGGCAACATCTGCAGGAATATACTCCTCTTCAGATGCTTCGTTAAGGCTAGTTTCCCAAACTGGACGTTTAAAACGGCGTTTCGACGTTTCAGTCTCCTGAGGAATATTTACCTTTTTCTCCTCCTCAATAGGCTCTTTAGAAATAGACGCTACATTTGAATGAGCATCAGGCACTAAAGACTCAGCTTGAGAAACAGAAAACAAGCCAACACTATCTTGTTGAGAATCTTGAGCCGTCTCAGAAGTCATAGATTTAGCCAAAGCACTGTGAGAAACAGAATGTGAACTAAAATCTTGGTTACTTACTTTATTGGACGCTGATGTACTATGTGTTGTAGCGCTCTCAGCTGACGTTGAACGTGGTGTCTCGGGCATAGTTGCACTTTTATTATGCTCCTCCTCGCGAAGAGAACGGAGCCGTGTTGCTTCTTGTAAATCTCGAAGAATCTGATCTTTAAAGCTTAGGCTATCTTCAGCAGATTCCGAGTGTTCATTAAACTTGTCCGTCAAGGCATACCTCCTCTATAGTAACAAACGCCATTATATCTTAAAAAGTCAGTTAATGCAAATCAATTGGTCCTTTGTCACAGTAACGTAACACTGAATTCAATGGGTTTCTGGATTCTCCCAAACCATATTATACCAAGTGCTACCGCCATGATTTGATTCTGATTCTCCTTCATCAGTGAAGCCATTCATCTCATAATAGGCAATCAGGTAATCATGGCAAGTCAAACTAATACCTTGGCGTTTTTGGGCGATAGCCAGATCCTTAAGCGCTGCAATCAAGGCTGTCCCAATCCCTTGCCCTTTAAAATCTTTGGAGATAGACAAACTAGTAACTGCAATAAAGCCTCCTTGACTAGCATTAGGAACCACCCTATGGAACAAGTCATCTGTAAGATAACGTTCCGCAATCACAGGCCCTTCAATGTAGCCAGCTACAACGCCATCAATTTCAGCAATTAGAAAGGTATCACAAATCGTCTTTAAACGCTCCGCAATAGCCTCTGGAGTTGCAGCCTCTTCAGGTGAAAAATTATCTTGTTCGATACGGGCAACATCAGCCCAATCATCCTCTCGGGCATGTCGAATAAGCATATTAAATTCCTTTCTATTAAGAGAAAGAGCTGAGCGAAATCGCTACAGCCCTTAATATATTACATGTGTGTTTGCAAGCTTGCTAGGAGCTCTTCAAATGAGCGTTCGTAAAGTTGGATGTCCCCAGCTCCCATAAAGACATAAACAGCATTGTCATGGTCAAGGAGAGGTGAGACATTTTCAACTGTAACCACTTTGGCCGGTTTATTGATCTTAGCAGCAAGATCTTCAACCTTAACATCACCATGGTCAACTTCACGCGCTGAACCATAAATTTGCGCCAAATAAACAGCATCTGCTTCGTTCAAAGCTTCAGCAAATTCATCAAGAAGAGCAATAGTACGTGTGAAGGTATGTGGTTGGAAAATAGCAACAATCTCTTTAGATGGGTACTTTTGGCGTGCTGCATCAAGCGTTGCAATAATTTCAGTTGGATGGTGAGCAAAGTCATCGATGACAACAGTACCACTGATAATTTTTTCTGTGAAACGACGTTTAACACCTGAGAAAGTTTTAAGGTGTTCTGCAACCAAATCCATGTCGAAACCAGCTACATAGAGGGTCCCAATAACCGCAGTTGCATTCAAGATATTGTGACGACCATAGGCTGGCACATGGAATTCTCCAAGAATTTGTCCATCGTGTTTTACCTTGAAATTAGACCCTGTCGTTGTACGAACAATATCTGTTGCCATAAAGTCATCATTTTCTTCGAAACCGTAGTAATAGATTGGCGCATTGGCTGTAATCTTACGAAGGTGTGGATCCTCACCGTAAACAAAGAGTCCTTTTTGCACTTGCTTAGCATAATCATCAAAGGCAGAGAACACATCATCGATACTTGTAAAGTAATCAGGATGGTCAAAGTCAATGTTAGTGATGATTGAGTATGCTGGGTGGTATGGCATGAAATGACGTTCATATTCATCAGACTCAAAGACAAAGTATTGTGCATTAGCAGAACCTCGTCCAGTTCCGTCACCGATAAGGTATGACGTGTCTGTGATATTTTTCATAACATGTGACAAGAGACCTGTTGTAGAAGTCTTACCATGTGCACCTGCCACACCAAAGCTAGTGAATTGATCCATGAAGTGACCCAAGAACTCGTGATAACGCTTAAAGCTGTAGCCATTTTTAATCGCATAAGCAACTTCAACGTTGTTGTCTTCACGAAAGGCATTTCCAGCAATCAATTCAACATCTTCTGTGATGTTTTTTTCATCGAAAGGAAGGATAGGAATACCTGCTTGCTCAAGACCACGTTGAGTGAAGTAATATTTTTCCACATCTGAACCTTGAACCTTGTGTCCCATTTGATGGAGCATCAAAGCCAAAGCTGACATACCAGATCCTTTAATTCCAATAAAATGATAAGTTTTTGACATAGTTTCTCCTTACAATCGCACTGCGATTAGTTTGCGTCTTCTAAATGCGTCAAATTTAATTCTTGAGCAACTCGGTGTTCACGGTAAGTTTGACGTTCTGGGTAATTATAAACCTGGCTACGTTTCAAGAAGTCATAGCTATTTTTCTTGACCTTCTTACGAGATGGGTTACTAGGCTGTTGATAGGTTGGAGCCACTTCTGCCAAGATGTAAGAATCCTGTTGCAGACGATTTGCCAAGTGATGGATTTTTGAGTGTTTCCCGTTAGGTGCTAAAGTTCGCTTGATAGCACTTACAGGAGCTCCCAAGATAGATGCTGTCACTGGCCCTTTATCCGTTGTTACAGCAGCTGGCTCAACAGTAGCCTCAAAGCTTGGCTTAGCTTCTACCTTAGGCTTAGCAGTTAGTTGACGGCTATTAGTATGTTTGGTTTGTTGAACTTCTTGGCGGAGGAATTTTTGGCGTTTCTCACGGACATCACGCTTAGCCTTTTCACGGGCTTCCTCTGCATAAGTCATGCCAGCTTCTTGAGTCTCCACTCGTTTTGAAGCCTGCTTACGATTGCTAGGCTTAGCTGACAAGAAATCATAGTTCGGCAACAAATCATTGTAGTCCTTATCTTGGTAAGGGCCACGGATATTTGTGATTAAATCTTCATTTTCATATAGGCGCATAGAGACCGGTTCTTGCAAGCAAGATTCCCCGTCTGGAATCAGCGGAAATTGTCGTCTTTGGCGATGCATAAAAGACTTCCTTTCGTTTTCGAGATGATGCGTATCTTAATATAAACAATCGGGAATGTGAAGATACGTCTTGCAGTATTCTATTATAGCCTAATTCAAAAGATTTGCCTAGTAGCATTTTCACGTATTAGTATTTCAATATCAAATATAACAAATTAAGATATTGCAATACCAAGAATTTCTTTAATGTCCTCAACAGTCATGCTGGCACGGCTTTCATTGCCATCCAAGACGGTTGTTACAAGGTTTTTCTTGCCTTCTTGAAGCTCAAGAATTTTCTCTTCAATAGTTCCTCTTGTAATCAAACGGTAAACTTCGACATTTTGTTCCTGACCTATACGATGCGCACGACTAATAGCCTGCATTTCTACCGCTGGATTCCACCAAAGGTCAATCAGAATAACCGTATCAGCACCAGTTAAATTCAGTCCCACTCCTCCTGCTTTCAGAGAAATCAAAAAGGCATCTCGGCTTCCTTGATTGAAGGCTCTGGTCATCTCTTGACGACTATCAGATGGCGTTGACCCTGTTAGCTTATAAGAGGAAATACCTAATTCTTGTAAGAGCCCCTCTGTAATATCTAACATCCCACGAAATTGTGAAAAGATAAGAACACGGTGGTCTGATTCCTTAATTTGACTAAGCAACTCTCTTAGGCTATCTAATTTTCCGCTATCTCCAGCATAGTCCATAAAAAGAGCTGGGGTATCACAGATTTGTCGTAAGCGGGTAATTCCTGACAAAATTTCCACCTTACGACGGTTGATTTCCTGATCACTTGCAGAAATTAAACCTTGCTGCATCTGTTGCAATTGCGCTAAATAGATAGCTTTTTGAGCATCTGACAATTCACTTTGGTGAGTGATTTCAATCAAATCTGGTAAATCAGGAAGGACCTCTTCTTTCCTACGTCTTAGAATAAAGGGAGAAATATACCTAGCCACTTCCTTTGGTGTTAACTTAAGGAAAGTTTTCTTAGCCGGTAAAAGTCCTGGTAGAATAATTTGGAAAATAGACCAAATCTCCAACAAATGATTTTCAATAGGCGTTCCAGATAGTGCTAAGCAATGTGGAACAGAAAAATCACGTAGATATTGGGCAATCTTTGTCTGTGTATTCTTCATGACCTGAGCCTCATCAAGAATGAGATAGTCATATTTACCAGCCTTATAGGCATCAAAATCCTGACGGAAGGAAGCGTAGCTTGTAATAATAATCTGGTGGTCTTCAGCAATGATGTCATCACGTCTTGGCTTGAGTCCATAAGAAACCGCTACATCTAACTGAGGAGCGAACTTTTTAACCTCATCCTGCCAATTGTAAATCAGGCTTGATGGTGACAAAACCAAGACTCGTTGCTCTTCTTCTAAATGTGCAGAGAGATAGGCAATGGTCTGCAAGGTTTTCCCCAACCCCATATCATCGGCCAAGATACCGCCAAAACCATAGTGATGCAACATAGATAGCCACTGAACACCCTTTTCCTGGTAGGGACGAAGGTCAGCTTCTACCTTATAAGTTGGCAAATCAAAGGTCTCTGGTTTACTCAAATGTTGCGTTAAGAGTTGGAAATCTTTTGAAAAACGAACAGAATCACTTTCTGAAAGAGCATCCATTAATTGATAGGCAGTCAATTGATTTAGTTCTAGGTGACCTTGCCCTGAATATCTAGCTCTTAGAGTTTTGAGACTCTCACTAATACGATGCGTCGCCTCGTCAAAAACAATCAACTGACCACTACGATTGATAAAATAGGGCGAACTTTCCATCAAAGCTGCTAAAGCATGATCCACATCTTCATCGTCAAGACTTGAAAAATCAAAGGAAATATCTAATAAATTCCCCTGACGCTCTACCTGAACCTGTGGACTCTGTTCAACCCGTAAGTCACGCAACTCCTGCCCAATCAGAACCGTCCCTGTATTTTCAAATTCTGCTAGAGTATTCGTAAAGAAATCATAGAGCTCTTGACTGCTATCTAATCGTTTAGATGACTGAAAATCAGGGGTGAATCCATGCTTAGCCATCAAACGGAACACAGCCTGCTCATGACGATAGTTACTCGTAAATCCTAAATGACTCAACTCTTGTCGATTATGGACTAGGAAACCATCAAAATCAAAGGCTAATGTAAGTATAACCTCACTGTCACCTTTCAGGTCAAAGTGAAATCTCGGTGTAAAATCCTTGATATTAAAGGCTTTAGGAGCTTTAACTGGTCCCATAGTCCTAAAATCAAAAAGACTAGCAGCCAAGATAGCTTGTTCATCAAGATTAAAGCTGACATGCTTATTCAAATCGCTTCCGATTGGAAGAGAGCGTAAACCAACCAAAAGTTTTTGTTGTTTTCGATTCAAGCGATAAAAAACACCTTGATAAAAGAGAATACGATTATTAAAAAAGGCCTGACTATTCTTCTCAGCAACAGTCAATTCAATCATCTTAGGCTCGACAGAAATATCAAACGAGAAGAGATGGGCATCAGCAGTCAAATCCTCAACCAAAAGTCGGTGATATTCGGTTCCTTCCCATTCAAACCTAAAGCCATCCAAATCTTGCATCCGTCTCAAACCTTCCTCAAAAAAACCGTAGGGGAGACAAAGATGACGTGCATTATTCGGTAAAATAAAGTCTAAATTAGTCTTGGCTTCATCTGGAATCATCCGTCCTAAGAAGTCTAAAAATGCCTGTGAAGCCTGGTCAAATTGAATAAGCGATAGGGGTTCATAATAGTTCTTACCTATCTGATAATAACCCTCAGCCTCTACAAGCTTGAGAAAGGCAGGAATATCTCGAATAACATAAGAACGTTCATCTGGTAAGCGACGTAAACGTATACTCCACCAAATCTCTGAACCAAAGGTAGATTCCTCTCCCTCTACCATCAAGCTATATCTAACAGTATCATCCTCATTTAGGGAAAGGCCTTCTAAAAATAAACCACCAAAAGAGTGTCCTCGCTCTTGGCCCTGAGAGGACTCTTGTTCCTCTTCCAATTCTGCCAATAGACGCTGGCCTTCTTTATCGTTTTTTAGATAATACTCAATCGCTGCTAAATGGGGACAATAGCCTTTTTGAGCGAAATAATCACAGTCACACGTGATTTCAGAATCATTGAGTGTATAAATTAAATGATGTTGGTCAACTGTTGTATCCAACTGAGTTTCTGAGACCTGATGAATGGTAATGAGATCCTTTTCAAAAAGTTCAATACCCTCATTACGGACTCTACCCGGCATCAATTTTGCCATAGTATTCACCCCTATCTTATCCCTCTATTATAGCACAAAATCCTTATAAACTAGGCCTTCACCAAGATAAAACAAAAAACACTCCCGAAGGAGTGTCGCAGATTATTATTCGTAATCAAGTTTATCTGAGTGACCTGAACCATTACCAACATAGTAACCTGTCTTACAGTTAATACTGAAGAGGTAAGTTCCATCTGGAAGGTACAAGTTGTAGTAACCATTACCATTGATGATGTTGACTGGCTCAAGGATGAAGTTATCTCCTGAGAAGTAACCACGTGAGTGTGATGTTTCGATAATCTTATCAAGAACACCATCAGCCCATGTCCAAGCTGGGTTACTTGTATCTGCTACTACGTTTGCATTATAAGGCACACGTGAGCGATTACGTTGAAGGATTGATGGGTTATAATTTGTGATTCCGCGTGTTACAACTGTTGAAGCTGCAGCTGAGCCACCAGTAGTTCCTCCAGTCGCACCAGTTGAACCTGCTGAATCTGCTGAATTAGCTGCTCCATTTTGCGCTCCAGAAGTATTTGATGCGGCCGCACCATCACCATTAGAAGCTGCTCCAGATGTGTTATCACCTGAAGGTGCAGCAGGACTAGCAGTATTGGCGCTGGCAGCAGCTGTCGCTGCAGATGTTGCGCTCGCAGCCTTAGCTTTTTCTTCAAGCTGAGTCTTACCACCCTTAATAGCTTCTTGGACAGTGCTGTCGAGACTCGCATTTCCAGTTGTTGTTACACTTTCTGGAAGATTATTAAAGTTAGCATCTGATTTAACAGCAATAGAGGCATTATAGCTACCATCTACAAGAGCATCTGACTCAAACTGACTGTTAATCTTTTGTACAGCTTCAATTTGTTTCTTCAAGTTATCATATTTTTTCTTAGCTGCATCATAATACTTGGTTTTCTCCAATTTCTTGAGCAGTTTTTCCAAATCTGATAACTTACCAAATTGATCATTAGCGAGTTTCGTTTGCTCGTCATCTGTGAAGAAATTCTTATACATTTCTTCAAAGGCCTTATTATCAGCAGCTGACGTATCCTTGCTTGATGATGATGTCACTGCTGAAGAAGCTGTGCTTGTTGTTTTCGCCGATTGGCTATGTGTTCCTTTATAAAGAGCATAGCTACCACCGATAATAGCTAAAGCAAGAACTGCTAGAGCACCGATAACAACACCTTTACGACGGTAAACTGGAATGTCACCATCAAAGGCACTCTTATGCGATGGTGAAACAGACTCTGAAGAGATTCTGTCTTCTGCAGATGGGCGATTAACTGCCATAGACACTTTTGGTGTTGTCTTTTCTTCATCAGCTTTTACTCCAGTTACCCCTGCCACTGTTGATGCAATAGCTGCCAAATCAATAGTGTCTGAAATAGTAACATCATCCAACAAAGGTTTTGAAGCTTGTGGCTCAGTATCGTCAATATTGGCAACAGCAGGATTTTGTGGTTCTGGATCATCAATGTTAGCAATCAAAGGATTGTTATCATCAATATTATCTACCAATGCATCGTTATAGGCTGGCTGATTAGTTGAAGTAGATGAATCAGCGAGTGCATCACCAAGGTCAAATTTTTCTGTTTCTGACGTGATGAAACGATCAGCATTTGTTGACGTAATGATAACTTCAGAACTTTGACTTTCTGGTTCTGCAATAACCTCAGGTTCAACAGGGGCATTTGGCAACTGCTTGTCAATATGAGATTGAGTTTCATCAGACTTGTTATCTGTAGCACCAAAACCAAATGTGACCGGTGTTACTTCTTCAGTAGCTGTTGTTGAGTTGATTGACTCATTAGCCATTGATTGACCAATCAAACCTGAATCCGCAAACTCCTGACGTTGCTTTTGAATAAAAGCATCCAAAGGTGATGTATCGCCGTCAGCTTCAATTTTCTTTGAAAATTTTTGTGAGGCAACTTCTTCACGGTGTTGCTTGATATACTTATCCAAAATGCTATCTGTTTCTGTTACACCAGCATTAATCTCGGCTTCTTTTCGGACAGCCTCACCGACCGTCATTTCCTTGGCATCTTGGAAATCTAGCTCTTGGCTACCTTCATAGCCATTTTGTGTTTTATCTTCTGACACGTTTAATTTACCTTTCTAGCCTCAGAACGGCGAACACGCTCTCCAAAATATTGATATAAATCAACACGGAGGGTCCCGTTATAAAGCTTACGTTTTTTATCGGCTTTAATACCGTATTTGCTTTCAAATTGTTCATCGCTGGTCAAGATAAACTTGCTCCAAGTTTTAAGTGGTGCAAAAGTTTGACCCATTTCATTATACAAGATATCCACAGCCTTGTCATCCAACAAACGCTCACCATAAGGAGGGTTTGAAATAATGACACCATTGATTTTATCTGTTTTCAGGTCCTGTAAACGCATTTGTTTCAATTTAATAACATCTTCAAGACCTGCCTCACGAGCATTGGCTTTTGCAATTTCAACAATACGGCCATCAATATCACAACCCATAATATCTAATTCAATATCGTAGTTTGCCTTGCTATCTGCTTCATCACGTACCGACTGTACTAAATCTTTATCCACCCAATTCCATGCTTCAAAGGCAAAATCACGATTAAATCCTGGTGCAATGTTCATACCAATCATTGCAGCCTCAATACAGAAGGTCCCTGAACCACAAGTCGGGTCAATCAATGGTTTATCCGGATACCAATTACTAAGTTCAAGGATAGCAGCCGCCATATTTTCCTTAATCGGTGCTCCACCTTTATCAGTACGATAGCCACGCTTAAAGAGACTAGCACCTGTGGTATCAATCAAAACCGTAGCCTTATCCCTTAAAATAGAAACTTCAATCTTAAATTCCGCTCCTGTTTCTTGGAGAGGCACTCCTTCTGGACGGTGGAAATACTTCTGCAATTTCTTCACGACAGCTTTTTTTGAAATCGCCTGAACAGATGGCTCATTATGAAGCTTTGATTTAACACATTTAGCCTTAGAAATTGGGAACTTTGCACCTAGCGGAAGATAATTTTCCCAGTCTAAAGCAAAAACTCCCTGAAAGAGTTCCTCAAAGGTACGTGCTGGAAATTCACCCACTACAATCTTGATACGATCTGCTGCTCTCAACCAAAGGTTGGTTTCAGCAATTGCACGAACACCACCTTGGAAACGCACCTTACCATTTTCAACCTGCGTGTCATAACCTAACTCACGCAATTCACGTCCAACCACAGCCTCAAGACCTGCTGCTGCAGTTGCTACTAATGTAAATGTTTCTTTCATTGTTATCCTTTTATCTCATTGTTACGCGTACAAACTTTCTTAACCGATAGCTTATTTCCCACTCTTTTCTTTAAATATAAAAGAGAGAATTCTTGCTAAAAGAAGGCTGAGACATGTGTCCCAGCCTCACCTATATGCAATTTTCTATAAGCCATGTTTTGTTCCAGAAGTGACTAGGTACCACTTCCTTCGATAATCATCTGTCTACTGCAAAGCAGTCAGGATGGTCCGTTCGTTTCCAGCCATCCCATGCCCCTACCAAAGTTTGGGTTGCTAGCTTGAGGGGTTTACCGCGTTCCACTTTTTAGGTTTCCCTAAAAACTCCGTCACTGTGGCACTTTCAGAGCTACTAAAACCTATCCTAAGACTTAGCCAGTTCACTCGCCGTAACTTGAAAATCAAGTCCCTAGGCTTATTAATTCACCTAGCACAAACACTACTGGCATCACAGCCAGTGCTAGCATGGACTTTCCTCATGGAAGACTAGCAACCATGCGATTATCCAAAAATTGCACAAACCAGTTTTACTCGACGATTTGTTTTCCAAAGACCTCTTTCTCCAAACGACTGATACGTTTTAAGATATCATAGTTTGAAGCCGAAGCAACATTGGCATTCGCAGGTGATGGCTCACTTGTCGCACTCGCGTATGCTGGGCGACTAGCAGGAGCTGATGAAGTCTTAGCTTTCAGTTTTGCATTTTCTTCTTGCAATTCCTTAACTAGAGCAATATAGACACCGTAATCTTTGATTACATCGTCTAGAAACTCATCAACTTCTTTTTTATCGTATCCACGCATGCTTGTTTTAAATTCTTGTTCGTAGATTTTCTTGGGCGTTAAATTAATCTTAGCCATTTTTATTCTCCAATACTTGTCTTATCTAACTTACTAATACTTTACTGTCTAATGTTTTTATGATACAGAAAAAAAGATAAAAATGCAAGTTTAAAATTCAATTATATCCTATTCCGACATGACTTCATTGAGGTCATCAAAAGTCAGTCTAGATACGGGATAACCCCTTGCTTCTAACATCATACCGTAAAAATATTTCAGATTTGTTTCATTTTCAGGTTCATAAAATAAATAAGCCTGATCTGTATTGTCAATGAGAAACTGATTAAATTGTTTAAACTGTGCTGGAGATTGGTAAGCGGGGAAGCTGTACTTGACAAAATCAACCTGCTTAAAGGCTGCTAGTTTTGTTTGATTCGCTTCATTCCAATTCTGACCATGCGTTTCAAAAGGGAAGAGGGTCGCTAACTTCAAAGGATAGTCTTTTTGAAGTTCTTTGGCTACTTCTAGTGCCCAAAATTCAAAACCGAGGTTCCCAGTAAAAATCATCCAATCCACACCATCATCCAAGAAACGCTTCAAATCACGTTTGATTGCTTTCTTGATAATGGTTACTTTAGGGTCCTTGTCTTTAAAAATACCGAGTTCAAAGCTCTTATAGCCAGTTACCAGTAGTGATGTCATTTGTTGTTTTCCTCATTCATTTTATGGTATAATGAAATAGTCTTTATGCATATCTTATAAAGAAGAAGGGAAAGAAATGGTAAACTATCCCCATCAGATATCTCGTAAGATAGCACAAGTACGTCCTAAAAAATCAAATAGAGTTGACTTTGCCAATCGGGGGATGAGCTTTGAATCTGCTATTAACGCGACTAATGATTACTATTTGTCGCGTGGTTTAGCCGTTATTCATAAAAAACCTACCCCTGTTCAAATTGTCAAAGTCGATTATCCCAAACGCTCACGGGCAAAGATTGTAGAAGCTTACTTTAGACAAGCTTCTACTACCGACTACTCCGGCGTTTACAAAGGATACTACATTGATTTTGAAGCCAAAGAGACACGACAAAAGACATCCATGCCTATGAAAAACTTTCATGCGCATCAAATTGAGCACATGTCTCAGGTCATCAGTCAAGATGGGATCTGCTTCGTGCTACTTCACTTCTCGACGCTTAAGGAAACCTACCTTCTGCCTGCCAAAGACTTAATCGCTTTTTATCAGATTGATAAAGGGACGAAATCAATGCCTCTTGATTATATCAAAAAAAGAGGCTATGCAATTGCAGAAGCAGCTTATCCTCAAGTTCCTTACTTAGAAATCATTGAAAAATTATTAGGTGGTAACACATAATGGCTAAATTTAATTTCAGCAACTTTAAAGAATCACTTAACGGTTTGACTAAACGTGCTAAAAACATCAAGGTCAAGCGTTCAGATTCTTCTCGCTATGGCAAAGGAAAACGCTCTGCCGCTTCAGACCAAAGTTTGGGCTGGCGTATTGCAAAATACGGATTTATTGGACTTCTTACTTTCTTTGTAGTCTGTGTCATCGCTGGTGGTAGCCTCTTTGCCTACTATGTTAGCAGTGTTCCTAAACTTACCGAGAACAAACTGCAATCAACAAACTCAAGTAAGATTTACGACGCTAATGGTAGTCTTGTTGCCGACTTGGGAGCTGAGAAACGTGAGAGTGCATCAACAGATGAAATTCCAACAACTCTAGTTAATGCCATCACCTCTATCGAGGATAAACGTTTCTTCACTCACCGTGGGATTGACGTCTACCGTATCATGGGGGCAGCTGTTAACAACCTTCGTCGTAGCAGCACCCAAGGGGGATCTACGCTCGACCAACAGTTGATTAAGTTGGCTTACTTCTCAACTAACACTTCTGACCAAACCCTTAAACGTAAGTCACAAGAAATCTGGTTGTCACTCCAAATGGAGCGTCAATTCACTAAACAAGAAATCTTGACCTTCTATATTAATAAGGTTTATATGGGTAATGGTTACTACGGTATGAAGACTGCAGCTAAATCTTACTTTGGTAAGGACTTGAGCGACCTCTCTGTTGCCCAAGCAGCTCTTCTTGCTGGTATTCCACAAGCACCAACACAATATGACCCTTATGCTAATCCAGATGCTGCCAAAGAACGTCGTAACACTGTTCTTGACGAAATGTATGAAGACAAGAATATTTCTAAAGAAGAGTACGAGCAAGCTAAAGCAACTGATGTATCAGATGGCCTTCTTCCACTTACGAAGAAAGCTAGCTATGAGCCATACTTAGATAACTACATCAAACAAGTTATTGAACAGGTATCTACCGATGCCAACGCTGATATTTACTCAGCAGGTCTCGACGTCTACACTAACCTTAATCCAGATATTCAAAAATATATCTGGAACGTCTATAATACTAACGACTACGTATACTATCCAAACGATAGTCTCCAAGTTGCTTCTACTATTATTGATGTTACTAATGGTCGTGTCGTTGCCCAATTGGGTTCACGTCACCAAGACGAAAACATTGCACTTGGTACCAACCAAGCTGTTCAAACAGACCGTGACTGGGGTTCTACAATGAAACCAATCACTGACTATGCTCCTGCTATTGAAAAAGGTGTTTATACAAACACTGGTACGACTGTTTACGATAATCCTTACAATTTCCCAGGTTCTTCAACACCAGTTTACAACTGGGACCGTAAGTATTACGGAAGCATTTCATTGACTTATGCACTTCAACAATCACGTAACGTTACAGCCGTTAAAGCTCTCCAAGCTGCCGGTTTGGAATATGCTCAATCCTTCTTGAAGGATTTGGGTATCGAGTATCCAGAAATGTACTACTCAAATGCCATCTCATCTTCAACATCATCATCAGATTCTAAGTATGGTGCATCAAGTGAGAAGATGGCCGCAGCTTATGCAGCCTTTGCAAATGGTGGTACTTACTATAAACCATCTTACATTAAATCAATCAAATTTGAAGATGGTTCAACTAAATCATTTGATTCTAAAGGTGTCGAAGCCATGTCACCGCAAACAGCCTACATGATGTCAAGTATGTTGAAACAAGTATTGACAGGTGGTACAGCAACTGAAGCTTATGTTCCTGGTACAATCAATGCTGGTAAGACTGGTACATCTAACTACGGTGACGATGAGTACTATAAAGTACAAAAAGAAAGTGGTGTCTATGCTGACCTCATGGTTCCGGATGAAACTTTCGTTGGTTATAATACTAAGTATGCAATGGCGATTTGGACAGGTTACAAAAACCGTAAAACACCACTTTATGGTTCAGACCTTGATATCGCTAAACAAATCTACGGTGTAACAAGTAGCTACCTTAACCAGATGTATGGTGCGGGTTCTGAAGATTTCGATATGCCTAGCGGTGTTTATAACAATGGTAGCTATGTCTTCCTTACTGGTTCTTCAACATCAAATGTTTACACAGGATCACTAGGAACATCTAGCTCATCATCAAGTTCAGACTCCAGCCAAAGCAGTGACTCATCAAGTTCACAAGATAGTCAACAGTACGGGCCTGATGCTTCAACAAATCCATCGACATCAGCCTCTAATGGCTCTGAACATTCAAATTCAAACACTGCTACAGCAGATGAGTAAAAGGAATTGAAAAGAGTTATCCAATGGATAACTCTTTTTACAACCATAAATTTTAATGAAGCCAACTAAAAACACTGGAATTTTATCCAGTGTTTTTGAGATATCCTCTTATTTTGAAGCAAGAGCCCCCATTGGGTCCCAAGGAGCAAGTATCTGTGGTTCTGCTTCATAGGCTGCCAGCTCCTCGGATGTAAGGAAATCTTTACGGACAACGATTTGATAGGTATATTCATCCATCCAAGCATCAGAAGCAACAAAGTAACCTTTTTGTCCAACCTTGTCTCCCCAAGAGTTTTCAACCTTCCATTTAATTGGCTTACCATCGGCATCCAAATCAACACCTGTCAATACCATGGCATGGGTCATGAGAGATTCACTGTAGTCCAAACGTCCAGCCTTGTCTTGAGTCAAGTTAATATCCATGCTAGCTGTAAAGTCATAAACATTAGTTGCAAGAATACCTTTTTGACGGTCCGAAACCTGACCAACATCTGAACCAAACCAAACACTCTCTCCAGCCTTCATCTGTGCAATAGCAAGCTCTTTGAATCGGTCCATTGGGAGGTTAATATAACGAACACTTGGCGCACCTACAACATTTCCCAACATCTCAACCGTATAAGATTTTCCGTAAGGTTTATCAGCTGTTGGAGCGTTGATAACTGATACATAGTCGCTGAGTTTAAGGCCAACATATTTTTCAAAGAAGGCCTGTGGCGTGATATTCTTCTCAGAGTGATAGTTATCATCTTTATCTCGGTAGGCAAAATCAAACTGACGTGGTGGCAAGCCAAGAGTCATGGCAAGATAATTGAAAATTTCTTGAAGAAACTCTTCCTTCTTAGCTTGAACAGCAGCCTGATCAGCACCACCAGCAATTAGGTCACGTAAGATTTGGGCATCTTGACGAAGGAGTTTATTAAGGTATTGATTAAGCTCACGACTATTGCTTGAAGCTACAGATTCTGGATAAACCGATTTTGGTACAACACCATATTTTTCAAAAAGTGATACGACCATATCCCATTGTCCACCATCTTGTTGAGGGGTATCCAAAAGGAATTTAACCTTACGACTGCCAATCTCTTGATCTGCTGTGGCAATGATTTGTTCCAAGAACCAGTTCGATTTTTCATACTTGTCCCAGAAGAAAGTGTGAGCTTGAGAAAGTTCGAAACTTTCCAATTTAAAGTCTGAGATTAATTTGTGACGGAAAGTATTTAGTGCCGCAAACATCCAGCAACGTCCTGAAGCTTTCTGGTTAGACACCTCATCTTTAGTCAAATCGATTGAGAAAACATGGTCGTTTTCAACTTCTGATTGACGTGTTTCGATGGATTTGAGCAAGCCATTATGAGTTACAGCATTCTCAATAGCACTGTACTTGGCATTGGCCTCATATTCTGCAAATAGTTTATCTGTGAAATCTGTTGATAATGAAGTCATAAGATTCCTCCTTTTAAGCCTTATTCTTCTCTATTTTATCACTAATTTCTGAAAATTCAATTTAAAAATACCCCTAGGTTAAACCTAGGGGTACGACAATCTTATTCAACTTTATCAACCAGTGTTTCTGGTGCTGGTTTCGTTGGTTGACAAGACATGATAAGGAGGACAATGCTTCCAATCAATGAGAAGATAGCCAAGACTGGTACAAGCCCTATATAACTTAGAAGTACCCAAGCCGGATGAAAGCCTGCATCTCTTAAACGACGGATTTGTAGAGACAATTGAGGGATAAGTTCAATTAAGCTAAAAAGCATTAGTGGCCAAGCATAGGTAATAATTATTTTTTGCAGTTCAGTCTGATTATTCAACAGAGCTGGATCACTAAGGTCAACATTACTGAAGAAAGGAATAAGAACACAAAAAACAGTAAGAATAGTAATAATAATGACGTTAACCAAGTAAGCCCACCAGTAGTCTGGACGAGTCGAACGTCCGCTAAAGTCAAAGGCACGTTTCCAAAAATCAATATAAGCTTTGATCATAATTCATTTCTCCTCTTATTTCCAAAACTCATCAAAAATAGTGATTGGCAAGTGACGTTTATGTTGACCTTTACGCCACCAATTCTCAATAGTTTCCTGGGCTTTGGCTGATACTTCCTTGCCTTCAAGGTAATCATCAATTTCACGGTAGGTCACACCAAGTGCCACTTCATCAGCGATTCCTGGTTTGTCCTCTTCCAAGTCCGCTGTTGGCACTTTTTCATAGAGAGCCTTGTCCGCACCAAGTTCTGCAAGAAGGGCTGCACCTTGACGCTTGTTTAGACGAAAGAGCGGCAAAATATCCGCACCACCATCGCCAAATTTTGTGAAGAAGCCAGTAAGGTTTTCAGCGGCGTGGTCTGTCCCGATAACTGCCCCACTATTTTCACCCGCAACCGCGTATTGGGTAATCATACGTTGACGGGCCTTGATATTTCCCTTGTTGAAGTCAGAAACAGTGACACCTGCCTTAGCAAGTTCCTCAACCTGACCGTCAACAGCTTCTTTGATGTTAACCGTAAGACTCACATCTGGCTTGATAAAAGCAAGAGCACGTTGGGCATCATCTTCATCTGCTTGAACACCATATGGCAATCGAATGGCGATAAACTGATAGTCTTTTCCTGTCTCTGCACGGAGCTCTTCAACCGCAAGTTGTGCCAGACGGCCAGCCAATGTAGAATCTTGACCTCCTGAGATTCCCAAAACATATGTTTTAAGGAATGGATGTTTGAGCATGTAGGACTTCAAAAAATCAACGGATTTTCTAATTTCTTCCTTTGGATCAATGCTAGGTTTAACACCTAGTTGAGCAATAATAGTTTCTTGCAAAGTCATAATTTCTCCTTTTACTCTGACAGGTCATGAGCTTTCTTACGGACATTATCAATCAAGGTCATCTTGTTATCCCAGACATCTTTAGCCAAATCAACTGGATAATCTTGAGGGTTAAGCACGCGCTTATACTCATTCCAAAGTTCGTCCAATTCCTTAGTCGCATAAGCCTTGATTTCATCAAGACTTGGTAAGTCATAGATTAGTTGCCCCTTGTCGTAGATTGGGACCAAGAGTGGCACTGCATCGAAATCACGAACAGTCTTATTAATGTAGGTATATGTTGGGTGGAACATATTAATTTCTTCTAAAGCATTAACATCCGTGTCTGCGAAGGTGATATAGTCACCTTCTGATTTGCCCTTGGCACGACTAGTAATACGCCAGACTTGCTTTTTACCTGGTGTCGAAACTTTCTCAGCATTGTTGGACAACTTGATAGTATCATGCATGGCTCCTTGATCATCTTCCATTGAGACAATCTTGTAGACAGCACCCAAGGCTGGTTGATCATAGGCAGTGATAAGCTTAGTACCCACTCCCCAGACATCAATCTTGGCCTTCTGCATCTTCAAGTTGAGGATGGTATTTTCATCAAGGTCGTTTGAAGCGTAAATCTTGGCATCAGGGAAACCAGCTGCATCCAGTTGCTTACGGACCTGCTTCGATAGATAAGCCAAGTCACCTGAATCAAGACGAACACCCAAGAAATTAATCTTATCACCTAGCTCTCTAGCGACACGGATAGCATTAGGAACACCAATCTTAAGGGTATCATAGGTATCTACAAGGAATACACAGTCCTTATGAGTAGATGCGTAGGCTTTAAAGGCATCATAATCGTTGCCATAGGCTTGAACAAGGGCATGGGCATGGGTACCAGAAACTGGGATTCCAAAAATCTTGCCGGCACGTACATTTGACGTTGCATCAGCACCACCAATTACGGCTGCACGCGTCCCCCAGATTGCTGCATCCATCTCTTGTGCACGACGTGTCCCAAACTCCAACAAAGGAGCATCCTCAATGACAGAGCGAATGCGAGCTGCTTTTGTCGCAATAAGAATCTGGTAATTGAGGATATTTAGCAAGGCAGTCTCTACTAACTGACACTGAGCCAAGGGACCTTCCACTTGGAAAATCGGTTCATTAGCAAATACCAAATCACCCTCAAGGGCTGAATTGATAGTCAACTCGAGTTTTAGGTTAGCTAGATAGTCTAGAAAATCCTCAGGATAACCTAACTCTTTTAGATAAGCAATATCAGTTTCTGAGAAAGTCAGATTTTCAAGATAGTTGACAATACGTTCCAGACCTGCGAACACAGCAAAGCCATTTTTAAACGGAAGTTGACGGAAATAAACTTCGAAAACGGCCTTTTTATTGTGAATACCTTGGTTGAAGTAGACTTGCATCATATTGATTTGATACAAGTCAGTGTGCAAGGTTAAACTGTCATCTTTATACATGGAATTCCTCCAATCGAATAGGTACTTATTTTTTGTTATTAATAGCTTGTATATGCTGACTATTATAGCATTTTTGAGCAATTGTCTCCACTTTTCAGAAAGTTAAATATTGTTTGGATTTTCTGATTTTTCTAATGGTTATTTTGACGAAAAAGAGTAGCCTTGATAGACCACTCTTCATTTCTATTCATATCTTAGGGACTCGACGGGGTCCATTTTACTGATTTTACGGGCTGGAAGATAGGCTGACACATAGCCCATCAAGAGTGAGAAGGCAAGCATGATGAGAATTGATGTCAGATTTAGATCAAACACCTTGCTGACGCTTGGGTAGAGATGTGAAACAATTATGTTGGCCAAGCTTCCAATTCCTTGTGATACAAGGAGAGCAAGAGCTAGTGAGATGCCCGTGATCCAAAGTGCTTCATAAACAAAGATAGCTTTCACGTCACGATTAAGGTAGCCTACAGCCTTCATGACACCAATCTCTTTTGAGCGTTGCATGATGTTAATATAGATGATAATCCCAATCATGACAGCTGAAACTAGGATAGCTTGTGACGAAAGAATAATCAAGAGAGCCTGGATAACACGGATGAATTTAATAATGACATCTAGGATGGCCTGCTGTGACAACACCAGGTACTTCTTGTTTTTCTGTAACTTTTTAGTGACTTCCTTAGTCTTGGCTGGATCCTTAAGCTCCATAAGCATGTAAGAAACTGTCTTGGTAAAGCCATTTTCTTTGAGCAGAGATTCTAATTGTTTGGCTGGCATATAACTGTTGCTCTCTTCAGCATCCTCGCTGTCATCAACAATACGGACAATCTTAGTCTTGATATCTGCTACTTTAGTTCCCTCAGCGGTATTTTCAACAATTTGAGCTGATACTTCCTTACCGATAAAGTCTTTAGCCCTGAGCTTCTTGCCGGTTTCTTCGTTGTACTGTTTAACAAAGCTCATTGGAAGGGTCAAGCCCTCTTCATCGGCCGATGTAAAAGGCTTGCCAGCTGAAATCTTATCCTTATCATTGCGAGATGTAGAAATTTTTGTGTTCTTGTAGAGACTGATAACCTGAGAATAGTTAGGAAGGTCCTTGCTGAAATCCATGGTCTTGCCATCAAAAGTAAGACTGGCCATATTCATTCCGAAGGGACTCTCCAAATATTTAATGTCATCATTCTTAATCTGACTACGAATAAACTTCTCATCATCCGCATTTAGAACCCCTCTGGCTGCTGATTTAGCACTAAGACTAATCTGAATTTGGGATGGAATGTTACCACCATCGGTACTGTCATTAATCATACCAACAATAGCATTTCCCAAACCAAAGGAAATTAAAACACCAATAAAACCAATAGAAGTGGCTGTCGCAATCAAAAGATTACGCCACTTACGTTCCATAAAATTGCTTAAAGATAATTTGAATTTATTCTTGAGGGTCAATCCCTTATTTTTCGATTGTTTCAACGACTTCACCATCCTTCATTTTAATGACAACATCCGCATAATCCGCCACCTCAGGGTTATGGGTTACGATAATCACAGTCTTACCTGCCTCGGCTAGCTCTTTAAAAATTTCAAGAACATTTTCCTGAGACTGAGAATCAAGAGAACCAGTCGGTTCATCAGCCACAATCATTTCTGGATTATTAACTAGGGCACGGGCAATGGCCACACGTTGTTTTTGCCCACCAGAAAGCTGCTTAACATTTTTCTTGATAAATTCTCCGATTCCAAGACGACTGAGCTCCTTTTCCGCAATCTCGACCATCTCTTTATCAGTCATATTTTTAACGTAAAGAGGCATCTTGACATTTTCAAGGACTGATTGATGAGGGATAAGATTGAAATTTTGAAAGACAAAGCCAATATGGGCCTTTCTAAAATAGGTCAGGTCACGCTCTGAAAAATCACGCATGTTCTGATTCTTGAAATACAGATTTCCCTGATACTGACTATCCAAGCCGCTAATAATACTGAGCAGACTGGTCTTACCACAGCCAGATGGACCGTAGATAGCAGTGATCTTTCCTGGTGCAATCTCAAGTGTGACATCGTTCAAAGCGCACTCTTGGTTCGTACCGTCGAGATTATAGTACTTTGAGATGTGGTCAATGGTTAAAATGGACATGGTTTCCTCCATAAATTTGATTTAGATTAGAATTCGATTAACTTTCAGCTGATTATCTGCATGGAAATTTCAAGCAAAATAGCAGAAACACTTAACTAATCGCCTTCTAAAACGATACATTAATTATAAACATTAAATGATTATAAAAATAGTGACATAAATGTCACTATGGCATGAGAAAAAGCCAAAGTCCTTAAGACTTTGGCTTTGGCTTTAGTTTATTGACAATAAATACGAATAGCTTCTGCGAGAAAAACTGCAGTCCCTGATCCCCCGACTTTATCGATAAAACTAGAAAAGCGATTATCTGTTTGGTACATCTGACCTAGACCAGCTAATACCGTTTGGTCACATGGATAAAAATGCTGACTAATATAGTCTTGTAACACCTTTACTTGCTCCTGAACACTAATGTCATCAGGATTAGACTCTTTGAGCTGTCCAAAGGTAGACATAATTGCAGTCATCTCTTTTGTGACTTCAGGGAAGGACTCCTCTCCCTTAGCCGCAAAAGCTTGATAAGCTTCTGTTTGACCCCATCTAGCCTGAGCTTCTTGCTGAAATGCTTCCATAGCTTTTTGATCAAATGCTTCAAATGACATTTCTTCTTCCTCCACTTGTAAGGCCTTGGCATGGGCTATGACAGCATCTAAACGGGACTTTTTCAGCTCTAAAAGCTTGATTTGATCCTTAAGCGCTTGGACTTTGTCATAACCCGGTTGACCTACGATTTCCTTAATTTTTTTGAGAGGAAAGTCTAACTCACGGTAAAGCAATATTTCTTGCAAACGGACAACCGCATCGCGATTATAGTAACGGTAACCATTCTCAGCCACAACTGACGGTTTCAGCAAATCAATTTCATCATAATAATGAAGGGTGCGCACACTGACACCTGATAGTTGGCTCACTTCTTTTACAGATTTCATTAGAACTCCTCTCTGATTAAGAGTATAGGCTATGACGTGGCGTGAGGGTCAAGAGGAAAAAGAGTATTTTTTTGAAGTTTACTATAATTTATTACTTTTCTTTTTCTGGCTTCGACGATGCAGTAAAGCTTGATTAATACGCTGTGTTCTCATATGCATTTGCCAAATGAGATAAAGCCAGATAATAATATAAACGGAAATGAAGACAATCCATATGATAGGATTCAGCACAGCATCAATCCAACCCGCTATTAGACAAGTCACTGTAAGTACAATCGCCGTCAACAAGAAATGCAAGACTACTCTTAATCTGTAGGACATACGGTCAAGCTCTTCCAAAATCCACGAGAGCATTCCCATTAAACCACTCATCATAAAGAGGGCTAAAATATTTCCTACACTAACTTTGGGATAGATAAGCTGCGGAAATAATTGACCAAGTAAAAGGAGTGCAAGGTAAAAGAACGATCCCGTTCTCACGCCGGATACAAAATAAGCAATTAAACGTTTCATTGGTTCCTCCTAGACCCCTAAATAATCCATCAAGGATTTGACATATTTTCGGCTGACACTGGACTTCACTCCACCTGTCATTTTAGCCATCATATTGCCAGAAAAACTATCTGATAGGGACTCCAAATGGTCTATATTCATAACAGCATGACGTGATATCTGTAAAAAACTTCGACGATTGATGCGATGCTGAAAGTTTGTCAGTGTCTCTCTCATCGTATAGGTATTGTTTACGGTATAAATCGTTAACACATTCTTATCAATCTCAGCTAGGATAATGTCATCAATTTTTACCATAACCAAATGATCATCCGTTTTAATAGGAATCACCACTTGATTTACAACTGAAAATTGTTCGAGATAATCCATTACCTCTCGTGCTTGATCAGACAATCGCTCTGCTTGGATGACCACACAGGGATCCTTTGCCGAAATATCTGATTTTTCTTCAAAACGAAGTTTCATTCCTATTCCAACTCTCACTTATTTTTTCTGGCTAGTTCTTTTCACTAAAACAATCCAAAGAATACTTGCTAGAAGAATACCTCCTAACACTATAAGGTAAGTATTTTCCTTTGTCAATAAACCTTGCCAATTGAGCTGAACGCCCATTTTTTCTTGAAACTCTTGAAGAAGGTTATCTTGACCTTTGAAGGTCTCACTTAATGTTTCTTTCATGAGGACTTGTCGATAAAGTGCAGCAATATAAGTTGCTGGAGTACATTTCATTAGTAGTTGTGCAAAATCAGGTAGGACACCTAAAGGTACATAAGTTCCTACCAAAAAACCAGAAGCTGTCCCCACTATGGTCGAAAACTTTCCAAGACTGTCTACGGATTGGAAAAAGTAAACAAAAATGGCATTCACTAAGCTAGAAAGCAGGCTACTAAGCATCATAATGAGAAGAAGTTCGGGTAGTATGGATAACTTTGGCACTTCTCTAAAATAGCCACACATCAGCACATACATAAGGACCTGCATGGCAAAAGAGATGATGATTGCGCTCGTTAGATACGAAAATGGTAACCGCCACTTCCCTTGATCCGATAAATAAATATCCTGATCCACTTGATGTTCACGGTCCTTTACCAACTGAGTTAGGGCAGCCAGACTCGTCGTAATCCCTGTCACAGCTAGCGTCCCACTCATCAACCAATTATTTAACAAAGGACCACTATTGGGGAGCTGAGCCCAAGCATCTGTTAGATTTTTTTGAAGAAAAATAATATAGAGAATAAAGGAAATCAAGGCTCCCAACAAGGAGAAGAAAACTCCTGAACGATTCCTGAAGTACAATAAAAAATTTCGCTTTAGTAAGGCTAGCATTAGCGAACCTCCCTTCCTGTAAGTGCAATAAAGGCATCATCCATGGTCCCTGGACGAAACTCAAAATGGGCTATTCTATCTCTAACTTGTGCCAGGTAATCAATGGCTTCCCTTTCACTCTCAGGTTGAAAAACATACTCCAGTTGACTTTGTTGCTCTACTGACATTCCCGAAGTTTTAAGACTTTCTATCTGCTCTATCTCCTTGAAACGAATCTTCAAGATGTTTTTTGCATACTGGCTCTTAATATCTAATGCCGATCCCTGAGCAATCACTTTCCCATGGTCCACAATATAAATCTGATCAGCTTCATCTGCTTCGTCAAGATAATGCGTGGTCAGTACAACGGTCATTCCCTCTTCTCTCTGCAATTGATAGAGCAAATCCCAAATAGACTTCCGAGTTTGGATATCTAAACCTGTCGTTGGCTCATCTAAGAACAGAATATCTGGTTGTGAGAGTAGAGCACGCGCAATGTCAACCCGACGCTTTTGGCCACCTGAAAGCGTCCCGTATTTTTGTTTTTGGAAAGCTGATAGACCTAATCGATCAATGAGATCTGACACACGATTAGGTTTAAGCCCTTTATACTGTTTAGCACGAATAATCAGATTTTCCCTAACCGTCAGCATCTCATCCAGTACACTAGCTTGAAAAACAACTCCGAGTTTTGTATTTGGTGCATATAGAACCTGACCTTGTGTTGGTTCTTTTAGACCTATTAACATGGAAATAGTTGTTGATTTTCCTGCACCATTGGGACCCAAAATAGCATTAAAACTTCCTTTTTCAAACTGTAACTGAATATCGTCAACAGCCGTGTGATTACCGTACCGTTTTATTAAATGTTTAGCTTGTAAAATCATATTTTTCCCTCCTTCTGACACATTTAGCCTAACAAAAAAGCCGTCGGAAAAACGGCTTTTGAGGATAAGTGGTTGAAATGTCAGGTTAAGTGGTGAGATGGTGGGAATAGAATTATATTTTTCGATTTAAAATCCTCCAGAGCCTAGCTCCGAAGGATTCATTTTTATTTCACAACAATGTTGACAAGTTTGTTCGGCTTCAATAGTCCAGTGGACTGTTGAAGGTAGCAGATAAGGCTAATAAACTCGTTATTTAACGACAATATTAACGAGTTTATTAGGTACACTAATTACTTTCACAATTTCCTTGCCATCGATCTCTGCTTTGACTTTTTCGTTAGCAAGAGCTACTTCTTGCAACTCTTCGCGTGAAAGATCTTTAGCGACCATCAATTTGGCACGGACTTTACCTTTGATTTGAACAACGATTTCGATTTCGTCTTCAACCAATTTACTTTCGTCCCATGTTGGCCAAGCTACATAAGAGATTGACTCACCTGTTTCCGCCACTGTTTGCCAGAGTTCTTCTGCCAAGTGAGGCGCAAATGGAGCAATCAATTGGATAAAGCCTTTGGCGTAATCCACGTAGAGTTTGTCTTCCTTGTTAGCTGCATTGACAAAGACCATGAGTTGGGCAATGGCTGTGTTGAATTTCATAGACTCGACTTGCTCAGTAACAGATTTAACCGTTTCGTTATAAACCTTGTCAAGAGCGCCATTGTTTTCCGCAACGATTTCTTTACTTGTGATCAAACGGTAAACACGGTCGAGGAATTTACGGCTTCCTTCTAGACCTTCTTCAGACCAAGCGATTGAAGCATCAAGTGGTCCCATGAACATTTCATAGACACGAAGGGTATCAGCACCGTATTGTTCCACCACATCGTCTGGGTTCACCACGTTCTTGAGGGATTTAGACATCTTAGCCGGTGCTTGCTCCAATTCTTCCCCTGTTTCCATGTGGAAGAATGAACCATCACGTTTTTCAACCTTGTCAGTCGCCACGAGAGCTCCACGGTGATCACGGTAGCTTGTTCCCAAGATCATTCCTTGGTTGAAGAGTTTTTGGAATGGCTCCTTAGTAGGTACAACACCAAGGTCATAGAGGAATTTGTGCCAGAAACGAGCGTAAAGCAAGTGGAGCACGGCGTGTTCTGCACCACCCACATAGATATCGACTGGCAACCATTGTTTGAGAAGGTCCTCATCAGCCAATTTCTCAGTGTTGTGTGGATCGATATAGCGGAGGTAGTACCAGCTTGAACCTGCCCATTGTGGCATAGTATTAGTCTCACGACGACCTTTGACACCATCCTCACGAGTCACTTCAAGCCAGTCTGTCAAGTTAGCCAATGGGCTTTCACCAGTACCTGAAGGGCGAATGTCCTTGGTTACTGGCAAGACAAGTGGGAGTTCACTTTCTGGAACAGCTGTTGAAGTACCATCTTCCCAATGAATAATTGGGATTGGTTCACCCCAGTAACGTTGACGGCTAAAGAGCCAGTCACGAAGACGGTAAGTAATTTTTTCTTGACCAAAGCCTTTTTCTTCCAACCAAGCCACAATTTTAGCAATCGCTTCTTCTTTGTTGAGACCGTTCAAGAAGTCAGAGTTGACGTGAAGGCCGTCTTCCGTGTAAGCAGCTTCTTCAACGTTTCCACCTTCCAAGACTTCTACGATTGAAAGATCAAACTGTTTAGCAAATTCCCAGTCACGTTCATCGTGGGCAGGTACAGCCATAACGGCACCTGTTCCGTAGCTAGCAAGAACATAGTCAGCAATCCAGATTGGAATTTCTTTACCATTGACAGGGTTTACGGCATAAGCGCCAGTCCAAACCCCTGTCTTTTCCTTGGCAAGGTCTGTACGAGCCAAGTCTGATTTAAGGCTAGCTTGGTGTTTGTAATCAGCTACAGCCTCAGCTTGTTCAGGACTTGTGATGGCATCTACCAGGTCATGCTCAGGCGCCAAAACAGTGAAAGTTGCACCGAAAAGGGTATCTGGACGAGTGGTAAAGACGGTGAATTCCTTGTCAGTCCCTTTCACTTTGAAGGTGACATTAGCACCAGTTGATTTCCCAATCCAGTTGCGTTGCATGTCCTTGATAGACTCTGGCCAATCCAGGTCATCCAAATCGTTGAGCAAGCGCTCTGCATAGGCCGTGATTTTAAGCATCCATTGGCGCATTGGTTTGCGGACAACTGGATAGCCTCCACGCTCAGAAGTTCCGTCAGGAAGGACTTCTTCGTTAGCGATGGCTGTTCCCAATTCTTCAACCCAGTTTACTGGCACTTCAGCTTCATAAGCCAAACCTTTTTCGTAAAGCTTAGTGAAGATCCATTGCGTCCATTTATAGTAGTTTGGGTCTGTAGTATTAACTTCACGGTCCCAGTCATAAGAGAATCCAAGCGCATTGATTTGGCGTTTGAAGTTGGCAATGTTTTCCGCTGTGAATTCTGCTGGGTCATTCCCTGTATCCATAGCATATTGCTCTGCAGGCAAACCAAAGGCATCCCAGCCCATTGGGTGAAGGACGTTGTAGCCTTGCGCACGTTTGAAACGGCTGAGGATATCAGTCGCTGTATAGCCTTCTGGGTGTCCTACGTGAAGACCCGCTCCAGATGGGTAAGGGAACATGTCAAGCGCATAAAACTTAGGTTTTGAGGCATCTGTTCCTGTCTTAAAAGTGTGATTGTCAGCCCAGTATTTTTGCCACTTAGGCTCGATTTCTTTATGATTGTAAAAACTCATGGTTTCTCTCCAATATTCGTAATGCTTCTATTATAGCATTTTTGAGGGATTTTTAAAGATGATAAGGGAACTTTAAAAGGCAAATTCACCTGAGTCTATTTTGCGTTCTTTTCGTTCTTTTTAAGTTTTTTTGCACTTTTGTATTGTGAAAAAGCAAAAAGATGCTATACTAGTATCAGAAAGAAGGTGACTCATGTATCAGGAGCAACGATTAGAGAAAATATTAACACTCTTGGAAGAGAGGGGGAACCTATCTGTCAAGGAAATGGTTGATGAATTAGGAGTTTCCAAAGACACTGTCAGAAGAGATTTCGACTGTCTCAGCCAGAGGAATATGGCTCAACGTACCCATGGTGGCATTCTTCCAGTTAAAAATACAACTGTTCTAGGCTTCCAAGAACGTCAGAAAGGACTCACTGAAGACAAGAAAAAAATGGCAGACCTAGCGCTTAGCTTGGTCAAAGACCAATCTCTACTCTTTTTCGATGTCTCTACCTTGATGCTTGAAGTCTCACAAAAATTGACTAAGAAGGTAACTGTCTACTCCCACTCTTTGGACAACGCCTTGGTCCTAAGTGGCAAAGAAGGCGTTGACTTCCATCTCTTGGGAGGAAGATTTTACAGTAAAAACCGCTTCTACTATTCGCTTCACGAAGCCCAGCTCTTGCAACATCTACAATTTGACTTAGCCTTCTTTGGAGCGGCTAGTCTCAATCAAGGAGTGGTCAGTTATGAGGACGAGGAGGATGTTGCCGTTAAGCAACTGGCCATGCAGGCTGCCCGAACCAAGATTCTTATTGCTGAATCAGACAAGTATGAAAAACATTCCAAATATATCTTGGGTAAGATTAAAGACTTTGACTACTGGATTACAGATAAGAAACCTGATCCTGATTTGGTCGAAGCCCTTAAAGACAAAGTAACGATTTTATATGATGGAAAGGATAGTGACTATGAGTAAGATTCGTTTGATTATCAGTGACATTGATGGCACTATTCTCACTAGTAACCACCAGGTGGATGAACAACTGATTGAGGTAATGCCAGAGCTTGAAAAGGCAAATATTCCCTTTGTTTTAGCTTCTGCCCGTTCTCCACTAGGGATGCAACCAATCGCTCATAAACTGGGAATTCATGACAATCCCATCGCCTGCTACAACGGTGCTTTAGTACTTGAGGGTGACCGTACTATCATCCAACACCCTGTGGATAAAGCTGAAATTCAAGAACTTCTTGGCTACTTATCCACAGATTACCCAAGTGTCTCTGTGAATATCTACTCTGGCAAGGACTGGATTACCAACAAACTAGACAAATGGTCTCAGTTGGAAGGAAGCATCACGGGTGAATCTCCTATGATTAAGGAGCTGCAAGACACGGTCTCAGATTCAGAGCCTCCTATCCACAAGCTTTTGTTGATTGATGAGCCTGAAGTTATTCAGGACCTCCATCAAAAACTGCTAAGCATGGAATTTACACAGACAGCCTTCTACTTATCCAAAGATAACTACCTTGAAGTCACAGCCAAACATGTTTCTAAGGAACACGCTCTCATCGAGGTTGCCAAATATTACGACCTTCCTCTTGAACAAGTCATGACAATCGGAGATAACTTTAACGATAGTCCTATGCTGGCTCTAGCTGGCCTGGGAATTGCTATGGGCAATGCACCTGAAGGGGTCAAGGAAACAGCAAACTTAGTAACGACTTCAAATGATGAACATGGTGTGGCTCAAGCTATTACAGAGCATGTCCTAAACTAAGCCAATATCTAATGGTGGGAACAACCTTTAATCGCCAACTCGAATTTTAGAACAAAAGGAAAGGTGCCCTAGAGGTACCTTTCCTTTTTCAACGAAAAAAGCCCTCCTCTTTCAAAGAAGGACTAGATTTTCTATAGGTAAAGAAGAAGACCCACAAGGATTCCAATGACATAGCCTGCTAAAACATCACTAGGATAGTGAACACCACCTAGCACACGCAAAAGAGCTAGAGCACCCGCCAGAAAAAGCATAGCCCCACCTAGCCAGGGGTTAAGCGTCAGCGCCAACATAGCAATAACAGTCGCTGAGAAAACATGCCGGCTGGGAAAGGACTTGCCTAGACTGTCCTTCTTAATAAGGGGTTGGATAGCCCAAGTCTGGTATGGACGCGGTCGATTATAGAGACTACGACCAAGAGAAAGAAGGAAAAAGCCTCCCCCCATAATAAGCACTGTCGTAGAGAGAATAAACCAGCCACCCCTTAGCAAAACCCAAATAAGAAATATAGGAAAAAGCAGGTAAAAAGTCCTAGTTATAATTTTGTTCAAGCCTTCTAAAACCTTAGCGTAAGAACGTAAAGGAGTACTAATCCTATCGTAAAATCGTTTATAATTCATCATCCGTTAGAAAAAAGGGAGTGACACAGAACTAAATTTCAAAAATCTAGCTTCTAGTCTCTCCCCTCAAATTTAATGAGATAGTCTTCCGAGGTTGAAGTCTCTTATCTCGACCTCTATTTGTCTATCTTAGAGTTCAGCGATTTGGTAAAGTTCAAGTTCAGCAGCTGTTTCTGAACCAAACATGTTAATCATGATTTTAACCTTGTTGTTTTCAATTTCTACAACACGGCCTTCTTGACCCATAAAGGCACCATCAATGATTTGAACCACATCACCAACCTTGATATTAGTATCAAAGACATCAACAGTTTGACCCATTGAAATCAAGATTTGACGGATTTCTTCTTCCAAAAGTGGTGTTGGTTTAGAACGGTTACCGTGAGAACCAACGAAACCAGTAACGTTCGGAGTATTACGGACAACGAACCATGCTTCGTCTGTCATTACCATCTCAACAAGAACGTAACCAGGGAAGCGGTTTTCTTCCACTTCTTTAACTTTACCGTTTTTCTCAACATTTACAGTTTGAGTTGGGATTTCAACACGCAAGATATTTTCAAGCATGTTATAAGTTTGGGCACGTTGCAAAAGGTTTTCTTTAACTTTGTTTTCGTATCCTGAATACGTTTGAAGGACGAACCAGCCCTTGTCGAATGAATCTAGCATTTTAGGATTCCTTTCTTTTTTCTAAATGACATTTAAACACCATTGACCATCTTTCCTCGAGGCTCAAGCGTTAAATGTAAATGAATGCCTATGGTTTAATTCAAAGCGTAATAAAAAAGCCTGATGGCCCTTGTTCTCGCTTTTATCTGCATTTATTATAACAAAAAAGAGCAGGCATTCCCACTCTTTTTGTGTTTTCTTTAGAAAAAGTTAATCAGTGCTGACATAGCGCGACTCAACAATTCATCAAACGCATAGATGATGACAGTGAAGAACGCAGTATACTCAAGAACTGAAATAAAATCATGCCAGCGTTGTTTACGGTCTGGCCAAGTCGTGTCTTTCAAGACTTTGAAAATACTTCCAGTTTGTCTCACGGTGTCTCCTATCTTGTTTCCTTATGCAAGGTGTATTTTTTACAATGTTTACAAAATTTGTTAACTTCTAGTCGTGTTGGTTTGGGAGTGCTACTCACATTAATTGAGTAGTTTCGGCTCCCGCATTCAGCACACGCTAGGCTTGCTTTTTTCTGTGCCATAACGCCTCCGTTCTTTTTATCTTACCACTTTTAGGTGCAATTGACAAGCTATCTAAACAGACCTGAGAAGGAGTCTGTAATCTTATCCCATAGGCTACTTGCCTGATCTTTAACGTCATTCACAACATCTGATGCCTTATCTGTCCATGACTTGTTACTACTATTACGTGAGTCATTTGGATCTGCCGTATAGTCTAGGGTTTGACCATCAGCTGCATAGGCATTTTCAACAGTAAACTCAGTACCTGGTGTATTTGGTAAAACATCCGCAGCGATATAGCTGAAGATCGTCGAAGCTGTTCCCGAGCTAGCTCCTGTTAGGTAGTGACTTTCGTCAGTCTTATCAAAACCAATCCAGGTCGTCATGACCACATCAGGAGTATAACCAATCACCCACTGGTCACTAGTCAAATCCTTGTTGAATTCAGCCTGAACAGTACCTGTCTTACCTGCCATTGTGTAACCCGTGTAGTTGGCATTCACAGCGGAACCATTTGAGAAGGTACCAAGCATCATGCTGGTCATCTGGTTAGCTACTGACTGGCTGACAACACGTTTAGACTTTTTACTATGGGTAGCAATAATGTCTCCACTGGCATTTTCAATTTTAGTGATGAAATAAGCTGTATTCATCTCACCACCATTAGCAAAAGTCGCATAAGCCTGAGCCATTTGAAGAGGACTGGCTGTCACACCACCACCAAGTGAAATTCCAAGTTCTTCCGGAACATTGTCAAAGTTAAGACCAAATTTTTGACCGTAACTAATCCCCTTTTGAATACCGATTTGATTAAAGAGGTAAACCGCTGGGATATTGTAGGAGTTGGCCAAAGCTTGATACATGGGCACATCCTCTGTCTCAACACCACCGTAGTTGGTTGGAGTATAGCCGTTATAGTCGATTGGTTTATTTGGAAGGTCCTTATTGATGCTCCATCCTGAAGCCAGAGCTGGGGCATAGACCACTAAAGGTTTGATGGTCGATCCAGGACTACGCTTCCCTTGAGTTGCATAGTTAAAGTTACGGAAGGTTGTATCACTAGTACCACCCACACGACCTACTAGACCACGTACCGCTCCAGTTGTTGGATCAAGTGCCACACTAGCGGACTGAGCTGTACTACCATCGCTTTCTGATGTAGGGAAGAGATAGGTATTTTCGTAGGTTTGTTGCATATTAGCTTGTGAGTTGGCATCCATCTCTGTGTAGATTTTGTAACCATTTTTTACGATTTCATCCTCACTCAAACCATAAGTTTTCGTAGCTTCTTCAATGACAGCATCAAAATAAGACGGATACTTGTAGTCATCGCCAGTCCCTTGATAGGTATCATCCAGGCGACTAGCCATATCAACTCCTGCCGCACTGTCGGCATCGGCCTGACTCAACTTCTTGTCATCAACCATGTTGGCAAGAACGGTGTTTCGACGGTTGGTCGCATTTTGGATATTATCGATTGGGTTATAAATTTCAGGTCCCTTAAGCATACCAGCGAGGGTCGCTGCTTCATCAATGGTTAGATTGGCAGCACTTGTCCCGAAGTATTTTTGGCTGGCGTCTTCAACACCCCAAACCCCATTTCCGAAGTAGGCATTATTGAGGTACATAGTAAGGATTTCTTGCTTGCTGTATTTCTTGGTTAATTCCAAAGAGAGGAAGAATTCCTTAGCCTTACGAGTAACAGTCTGTTCTTGAGTCAAGAAGGCATTTTTAGCCAACTGTTGGGTAATGGTTGAACCACCACCAAAGCGCCCCATGGACACAATAGCCAGGAGGAATCGCTTGACGTTAACCCCGCTATTTTTATAGAAGGTACGGTCCTCAGTTGCTATGACAGCATTCTCCAAGCTATCACTAATAGCATCCAGCTCCACATAAGTCCCTTTTTGCCCTGACAAAGAACCAGCTTGATTGCCTTCTTTGTCATAGATAACCGTAGTGGCTTTCAAGGCATCTTGAAGGTCTGAAACATTGGTCGTCTTGGCAATATAGAAAAGGTAGGAACCTACTGTCAGAACCAGCACAGCTAGCATGATAAAGAGAATTTTCCCAATATGATAGCGACGCCAGAAACGGCGAATAGGATTTCTTGGCGAAAGCGTAAACTTGCTCAAGAACGCCTGAACCTTACCTAAGGGTTTGGTGGTATCAATAGGTTTCTTTTGCTTAGAACGTTGATAACGTGAGGTCTCTTTACTTTCCTGAGACATATCCAAGTCTTCAACGGCTTGTTCAACCTCATCAGGTTTCTTAGCAAAGAGTCCCTTTATCTTATCTTGTAAATCCTTCGATTTTCCAGCAGGCTGGGATTCCTGACCCTTTCCGCTAGTTTCTTCTTTAAAAAGTTTGTTTTTTAGATTATCAAAAAATGTCATAACCTTATTATACCAAGTTTTTACAGGTTCTGTCCTCTTTTAAACGTTCATGATATAATGAAACCATGACTTTACACGTAGAAATTATCAATCCCTATCCTATAACGACTGTCAAAGACTTGCTAGAAACTAAGCTCCTCATTCCTCGTAAGATTCGTCATTTCCTACGTACGAAAAAGCACGTCCTCATCAATGGAAAGACTATTAATTGGCAGAGTCCTGTTGAAAAAGGTGATAAGATTAGCCTGACCTTTGATACAGAGGACTACCCTGAAAAAATTATCCCTATGGGAAATGCCAGTCTGGTAGAGCCTCTTTATGAGGATCAGCATCTCATCGTGGTCAATAAGCCTGAAGGAATGAAGACGCATGGTAATGAACCCACAGAAATTGCTCTACTTAACCATGTTTCGGCCTATTGTGGGCAAACCTGTTACGTCGTTCATCGACTAGACATGGAAACTAGTGGGGCTGTACTCTTCGCAAAAAATCCTTTTATTCTCCCTATTCTCAATCGACTCTTGGAAGATAAGAAGATTCAGCGTCAATACTGGGCATTGGCTGAAGGTAAATTTCAGACCAAGGAGACTGTGTACAACGACAAGATTGGACGCGACCGCCATGATCGTAGAAAACGAGTGGTTGATCCTAGAAAAGGGCAGGTTGCCTATACAACCTTCACGCGCCTCAAATCCTTCAAAGGAGCCAGTCTGGTCAATTGTCAACTAAAAACCGGACGGACCCACCAAATTCGGGTGCATCTGGCCCACCATGGTCATGCCATTCTGGGGGACCCTCTTTATAGCCACCGCCCCGCATCTCGACTCATGCTCCACGCCCACACTCTTAGTTTCACCCATCCCTTAACACTCGAAAAAATCACTGTTAAGGCGAGTTCAGACAGTTTTGAAAAAGGGTTGAGAAATCACAAATAATAGAAGTAGGCTCATTCTCAAGCATAGTGCGAAAGGATTATCCTAATGATCCTCTAGTTATGACACAGTGGAAGCTTGCAAATAAGTTGCTTTTATTGACTTCAAAAGCCTTGACCGCCTTGAATCTCCCTTTACAATATGTTATCCTTTACATATCATTTAAAATTTGAGGGGTATTTAATTTATGAATCCAGTCGATCAATGGATAACCATTAACGCCAAGTATTTCCCAACAGAACAAGTTCAGTACATCCGTCAACGTCTTGAAGCACTTCCTGAGCAACAACTTTCAATGCTTTACTCAATCAGCTTCCAAGATCCAACAATGTTGTTGATTATTTCACTTCTAGGTGGGACTCTTGGAATTGACCGCTTTCTATTAGGACAAATTGGTCTCGGTGTTGGTAAACTTTTGACGTGTGGTGGATGTGGTATCTGGTCAATCGTTGACTTATTCCTCATCATGGATGCTACTCGCCAATCAAACGCTCAAAAACTATTTGCAGTTATTGGCTAATGAAAAACTATTTCACACGCTTGTGGGCCTACCACCAGCGTTTTTTTAGATTATATCTCTTAGTTTTAGTGGCAGTTTATGGAGTCTACCTTTTACATCTTCCAACACCACTCAGTTTAATCCTAAGACCATTTGGCCTTAAAGCTTGGAGTGCCGGTCTAACACGCGCTAGTGTTAGACTCTTACACCTAGATTGGCAAGGAGCCTGGGACTATAATCCACTGATATATCCTCTAGTGGTCTATATCCTAACCTATTTCTTTCTCTTTCCCATCTTTAGTGATAAGAAGATTATAAGGAAATAAAGCAAACACTCTTATTCGATTCCCATTGCCGTTCCCTTACACTATTGCTATAATTGTAATTATCAAAATTTTTATAATCAAGATATCTGGAGGTTATACACATGAAGCAACAAGATTGGATCGATTTTTTCCAAGCAGTTAATGGTCGTAATCCAAGTATTCAAGAAATGGCTGAAGCAGCTCAGAAAGGCGAGTTTGTCCGAGAAACTCCCAAACCAACTGTCGAAATAACAAAACCTGTCCCACAAAAAGAGACTGTAGAAACTGCCGAAAATGATGTTGACAATTATGATGTTGCTGAAGAACCACTAGCTGATACCAACTTAGAGGAACTACAGGATTTACCAAATACTAGCCCCGCGTCAAGTCAGACTAATGCTACCTTCCAACATCCAAATCATAACTTTAACGAGACTTGGACGCAACACGAAAGTAAGTCTCAAACAAACCTCATCATGATAGCCATCGCTTCTATCCCAGTTATCCTCTGGGCTCTTGCAATGATACTCTTTGGAATTGCCAGTGATGAGCTTAGTGGCGGCTTGCTCACGGCTTTTCTCTCCATCATCATTTCTTTACCCTTGGTAGTACTTCAAATATTACCAGCTCTTCTAAATAAAACCGATAAAAAATGGCCAATCTTTATCCTATCCTTTCTTCTAGGATGGACATTCATCGGTTGGGTTATCTTTCTTGTTATTTCTATCAATACGAATAAGGAAGCAGAGCGCATTAGACAGCAACAAATGATGATGCAAATGGCAGGTCAACAAGGAAGTTCTGGTACATTTAACCCTTTTCAGTAATTAACAACAAATAATTGAAAAAAAGAAAACCCAGAAAAAGTTTCTCTACTTTTCCTAGGTTTTTTCTTTTGCTTTTTAAACTCTTAGTAACCCATCATTCCTGGATCCATAGCTGGCGCTGCTGGAGCCTCTGGTTCAGGTTTGTTGGCAACAACTGCTTCAGTTGTCAAGATAAGACTTGCTACTGAAGCGGCATTTTGAAGGGCAGAACGCGTTACCTTAACTGGGTCAATGATTCCTGCTTCAACCATATCTACCCATTCACCATTGGCAGCGTTAAATCCTGTACCAACTGGGCTATTCTTCAATTTATCGATGATAACGGAACCTTCATATCCAGCATTATAGGCAATTTGGCGAACTGGCTCTTCCAAAGCACGGAGTACAATATTACGTCCTGTAGCGTCGTCACCTTCAAGATCAAGTTCAGCAACCTTTGCAATGACGTTAACTAGGGCTGTACCACCACCTGCTACGATACCTTCTTCAACAGCCGCACGGGTAGCATTAAGGGCATCTTCGATACGAAGTTTCATTTCTTTAAGAGCTGTTTCAGTGGCTGCACCGACCTTAACAACTGCAACCCCACCAGACAATTTAGCCAAACGCTCTTGAAGTTTTTCACGGTCAAATTCAGATGTTGTTGTTTCCAATTGAGACTTGATGAGGTTTACACGGTTAGCAATCGCTTCTGCGCTTCCTGCACCTTCAACGATAACTGTGCTATCCTTATCCACAGTTACTTTCGAAGCTTGACCAAGTGCTGCCATCGTTGCATCCTTAAGCTCAAGACCAAGATCCTCAGTAATAACAGTTGCTCCAGTCAATACGGCAATGTCTTCTAACATCGCTTTACGGCGGTCACCAAAGCCAGGTGCCTTAACAGCAACAACATTGAAAGTTCCACGAATCTTGTTAAGAACAAGTGTTGGAAGCGCTTCACCATCCACGTCATCAGCAATAATCAAAAGTGGACGACTGGTCTTAAGCACTTCTTCCAAGAGTGGGAGGACATCTTGAATATTTGAAATTTTCTTGTCAGTCACAAGGATAAATGGATTTTCAAGGTCAGCGACCATTTTTTCATTATCAGTAACCATGTACTGAGAAAGATAACCACGGTCAAACTGCATACCTTCAACCACTTCGAGTTCTGTCTCCATACCACGAGACTCTTCAATAGTGATAACACCGTCATTACCCACACGTTCCATTGCTTCTGAAATGTATTCACCAACTTTTTCAGAACGTGATGAAACAGCTGCAACTTGGGCAATGGCTTCCTTATTGGCAACTGGTTGAGCAATAGCTTTAAGCTCTTCCACAGCTGTAGCCACAGCTGCTTCAATCCCACGACGGATACCGATTGGATTAGCACCAGCCGTTACATTTTTTAGACCTTCACGGACAATAGCTTGTGTCAAAACAGTGGCTGTAGTTGTTCCGTCACCGGCAATATCGTTAGTTTTTGAAGCCACTTCGCTGACCAGTTTGGCACCCATATTTTCAAAGTGATCTTCGAGTTCGATTTCTTTAGCAATTGTTACACCATCATTAGTGATAAGAGGTGAGCCAAAAGCTTTTTCCAAAACCACGTTACGGCCTTTAGGGCCAAGCGTTACCTTAACTGTATCAGCCAAAGTATCAACACCACGAACCATTGCTGCGCGTGCATCTGATGAAAATTTAATATCTTTTGCCATAGTTACTCCTTCTTTATCTTAGTTTATATCTGATTAGCATAGACCTAAGCTAGGACTGCTAAGATATCTGCTTCACGGATAATTGAAACGGAATCATCTCCGTCTTTAACATTGACACCTGCACCATTTTCAACAAGAACTTTATCGCCTGCTGCAACACTAGGTGCAATCAATTCACCAGTAAGAGTACGGATTCCTTCACCTACTGCCAAAACCTCAGCAGTCTTTGTAGCTTCATGACTAGCTCCTGCCAATACAAAGCCACTAGCTGTTTTTTCTTCTGTTTCTTCAAAACGGACAACGATACGATCGCCCAATGGTTTCAATGCCATACCAATTACCTCCAAATATTATTTGTTATTAGTAACGTGTGAAACGTTATTTTTAGCACTCATAAACCACGAGTGCTAATCCATATATTTATTTTAGCACTTGGTCAAAAATAGTCAAGAAAAAACTACCCAAAATCTGAACTTTGGATAGTTTCTTTTTTGTTTATTAACCGAGTACCAAGGCATCGTCATTGAGGACTTGTCCACTATTTTTGTGGAAGAGGTCCATAAGTTCTGCAACGGTAAGATTTTTCTTTTCTTCACCTCGCACATCGACGACGATTTTTCCGTGATAGAGCATGACCAGACGATTCCCATATTCGATAGCATGTTCCATATTATGGGTAATCATAAGGGTTGTCAACTCTTGTTCTTCAACAATCTTACGCGTCAAATTCATGACCATATCACTTGTCTTTGGATCCAGTGCAGCTGTATGTTCATCGAGAAGCAAGATTTTTGGACGAACCAAGGTCGCCATAGCAAGTGTCAAAGCTTGACGTTGACCACCTGACAAGAAATTAGCATCAGTCTTCATACGATTCTCAAGACCAAGACCAAGATCTATCAAGGCTTCCTTGAAGACTTGACGTTCGCTTTCAGTGATAGACTTTTTAAAGAAGCTACGTTTCTTACCACGACGATAAGCAATCGCCATATTTTCTTCGATAGAAAGGTTTGTCGCTGTCCCCATTCGAGGATCTTGGAAAACACGGCTAATATCTTTAGAGCGTTCATCTACAGATGCTTTCTTAATAGATTGTCCCTCCAACAAGATATCCCCCTCATCAATGCTAAGAACACCAGCGATTGAATTCATCAAGGTTGATTTACCAGCACCATTTCCCCCAATGACAGAGATAAAATCTCCCTGCTCAATGTCGAGATCCAAACCACGAAGGACGTGATTTTCATTGACTGTGCCTTTTTCAAAGGTCTTGTGAATCTGTTGTAAACTAAGTAAAGCCATTACTTGTCACCTCCTGGAGTCAAGGATTTGTTAGGTCTGATTTTCAATTTTTGGCGTACTTCTGGCACATAAAGGATGATAGCAAGCAAGATGGCTGAAGCCAATTTCAACATTTGAGCATCAACGTTCATGGCAAGGATAATAACCAAGACCAGACGGTAGAGAACAGCTCCTACAACAATTGACCACAGGCGTTTACCAAGTGGTAGATACTTGACGATAACTTCAGCCAAGATAATTGCAGCCAAGCCATTTACGATTGTACCAGTACCCATATTCATATCCGCATAGCCATTGTTTTGAGCTAAGAGGGCACCTGATAGGGCAATCAAACCATTGGAAATCATGTAGCCAAGAATCTTCATACGGTCAACCTTGATACCATTGGCTTCACCCATGGCAAGGTTATCACCTGTCGCACGAAGGGCCAGACCAACCTGCGTATTAAGGAGGACAACCAACATAAGCACTACCAGACTAACAAAAATCAGTCCTAATAGAATCACACCATTCAGCTTAGACAAACCGAGTCCCATCACCATAGTTACTAGCGTATTATGTCCTGATAGAGAGACATTGGCACTTCCAAGAACCAAAAGGTTAACGGAATAGAGCCCCGTTAAGGTAATAATCCCTGTTAAAAGTGCTGGTATCTTCATTTTCGTATGCATAAAGCCAGACACAGCTCCAGCAAGCATACCAGCCACAAAACCACCTAAAGTCGCAAAGATTGGGTTGATTCCACGGATAATCATGATAGTTGTCGTAGCAGCACCAAGTGGGAAGGCCCCTTCAGCTGTCAAATCAGCAAGGTCCAAAATACGGAAGGTAATGAAGACCCCAATAGCCATGATTGCCCAGAGAAGTCCCTGAGAAATGGCTGTTAGCACCACATTTGAAAATCCATTCTTCGATGACTTATTAACCTTAAGCTTAATGACACCTTTATCTTTTTTAGCAACTGGTTTGTCATCTTGTGTTGATGCCTTAGATTCCTCGTCACTAATACTAGAAACATCAATGCCAAGTTCTTTAGCCATGTCATGGTTAACCACAACATTTAGTGTTTTAGGATACTCTGCATCGACATCCTTGACCTTCTCACCTCGGAGAACACGGCCTGCCAACTTACCTGTTTGACGACCAAGAGCTTCATAGTTGGTTCCATAAGTGAATAGGACACCTTTTTCTACACTACCAGCGTCACTACCAACAACTGGAACCTTAGTCTCTTTAGAAAGATCTACCAAGGTATTAATAGCACTAACAATAGTATTGTCAGTTGGGATGAAGATGACTTGGGTCTGACTCATCAAGCTCTTGGCTGTGTCTTGGATATCGTTGGTTGATGAAATTCCCTTAATAACCGTTTCAATACCAGCTTCCTTGAAGTATTTCTTGGCTTCTTCAACCTGAACCTCTGAGTTACGCTCGCTGGTCGTGTACATAATCCCAACTTTTTTAGTATTTGGAAGGACCTTTTTCAACAACTCAACTTGTTTGTTGATAGGTGACATGTCACTTGTCCCTGTCACATTTCCTCCAACATTGTCCATAGACTTAACCAGTTTAGCTGAGACTGGATCTGTAACAGCTGTAAAGAGAATTGGCTTGTCCTTTGTCAAACTACTCAAAGACTGGGCTGCTGGGGTTGCGATAGCCAACATAAGATCGTTATCTTCAATAAGCGACTGAGAAATCGTCTGCAAGTTAGACTGATCCCCTTGTGCATTCTGATAATCAATTTTGATGTTCTTACCGTCAACATAACCTTCCTCTTTGAGTTCTTCAATGAACCCTTTACGTGTCGCTGACAAGGAAGGATGTTCCACATATTGGAGCACACCGACGTGAACTAAATCTTTATTAGAAGCATTGGAACATGCTACCAAGAGGACAGCTGTGATAACAGCCATCATACTGACCAAGAATTTCTTCATCTTGTATACCTCTATTTTTTATTCTATCTATTTCCAATTTTCTTTTATGCTTTTTCCGAGACGATAGGGTCAAAAGAAAATTAAAAATAGACCACGGTATGAAAAAAACCAGTTAGGACAGGCCCAACTGGTTTTATGCATCTTGACTAGCACAGGCTAGCTTATGTCACCGGTTAGACCTATTCATCTAATCGGCTAATCCATCACAAAATGCTTTAGCTTCATAGATACAAACTGACTGACGCTTGTATCCTGAAACACAAACGTCCTATCTAAAGAAACTAAAGTAATAAAAAGCTTTAAGATTTCCCAAATGGGTCGCTTTGTTAAGCATGTGATGCCTCCGTAGTTATGATAGTTTTAAGTTTACACTATTTAGACAATTCTGTCAAATTGGAATTTACTCTCTTTTCTCTCAATTTATCATTGTCACTACAAAAGAAAAATCTCTTCCTGCTCCTGCAAGAAAAGATTTTTTACTATTAAGCATCTTGTTCTGTTGTTAAGATAGCAAGTGTCTCAATCAAGTTATCGGCATTAACTTCAATAGTGTCACCAGTTGCCTTGATTTTAACTTCGACAACACCTTCGCTGGCTTTTTTACCAACTGTCACACGGATTGGAAGTCCGATAAGGTCACTATCAGAGAATTTAGAACCGACACGCTCATTACGATCATCTGTCAAGACATCATAACCTTCAGCCATAAGAGCTGCTTCCAAACGTTCTGTCAAAGCATTGGCTTCTTCATCCTTAGTGTTAACTGTGATCAAGTGAACATCATATGGAGCCAATTCTTTAGGGAAGTTAATTCCCCATGCATAGCGGTATTGACCTTTTGGTGTCTTGTTAACAAAGAGACGTGCATGTTGTTCAATCACAGCTGACAAGATACGGCTAACGCCGATACCGTAACATCCCATGATAATTGGAACAGCACGGCCATTTTCATCAAGAACGTTAGCACCCATACTTTCAGAGTAACGTGTCCCAAGTTTAAAGATATGACCAATCTCGATACCACGCGCAAACTGAAGGACACCTTGACCGTCTGGAGAAATTTCACCCTCTTTAACTTCACGAATATCAACGTATTCTGCCTTGAAGTCACGCTCTGGGTTAACCCCTGTCAAGTGGTAACCATCTTCGTTAGCTCCAACAACCGCATTAGCCACATCTTGAACCTTACGGTCCGCAACGATGCGAACATTTTCAGGAAGGTTAACTGGACCAAGGGAACCGAAGTTAGCACCAAAGACTTGACGTGCTTCATCTTCCGTAGCTGGTTCGAGGAAATCAGCAGCAAGGTAGTTTTTCAACTTCACATCGTTAACCTGATCATTACCGACGAGAAGAGCCACTACTGGTTCATCATCAGCGATGAAAAGTAAAGTCTTGATGGTTTGTTCTTCTGGAACATTCAAGAAAGCAGCGACTTCATCAATTGACTTGCAATCTGGTGTTTCAACACGAGTCACTTCTTCTTGAGTCACAACCTTAGTCGCTGGTGTGTAGGCGTTTGTTGCCATCTCAAGGTTAGCTGCATAGCTTGACTCTGTAGAGTAGGCAATTGTATCTTCACCAGATACCAACCATGATGTCAATTCTTTTTTGATTTCTTCCATGACATCTTCTGGAATCTCATCCAATGAAGCAATTGACTTGTCAAGAACTACCCAACGGTTGAGATCTGTACGCTCAGGAGTGACCGCCATAAATTCTTGAGAATCCTTACCACCCATGGCACCACCATCACCGATGATTCCTTTAAATTCAAGGCCAGCACGTGTAAAGATAGCCTCGTAAGCTTTACGGTAGTCTTCATAGGTTACATCCAAATCTTCATAGTTTTGGTGGAAACTATAAGCATCCTTCATGATAAATTCACGTGTACGAAGAAGACCGTTACGAGGACGTTTTTCATCACGGTATTTTGATTGGATTTGGTAGAGATTAAGTGGTAACTGTTTGTATGATTTAACTGCATCACGAACCAAGGCTGTAAACGTTTCTTCGTGAGTTGGACCGAGGATAAAGTCAGATTTATCACGGTTTTTCAATTTATAGAGGTCTTCACCGTAAGTTTCATAACGGCCTGACTCACGCCACAAATCTGCTGTCAAAAGCGCTGGCGCCAACATTTCAACCGCACCGATTTTTTCAAATTCCTCACGCATGATGGTTTTGAATTTCTCGATAGCACGATTTGCCAATGGCATATAAGCATAAATACCAGCAGAAACCTGACGCACGTAACCCGCACGTACCATAAGGGCATGACTGATAACTTGAGCATCACTTGGCATTTCACGAAGTGTTGGAATCAACATTTTACTTTGTTTCATCATTTACATACTAAGGAGGCTGGCCCTTGGGTCAAGTCCCTTAGACTTCCTTTCGTTTCTTTGTTTCTAATTAAAAGAAAGCACGCATAATATCATTCCAAGTGACTGCAATCATAAGAACAACCATGATAGCAACACCTGCAAGTGTAATATAGCTTTCAATTTCTTGATTAAGTGGTTTACGACGAATGGCTTCAATAATATTCATAACAATTTTTCCACCGTCAAGGGCTGGAATTGGGATAAGATTGAAAATTCCCAAGTTAATTGATAGCATCCCCATAAGGTTAAGAATGGAAATCAAGCCACTTTCTGAAGCCTGGGCAGACATCTGGAACATGGCAACCGGTCCACCAAGTTTATTCAAACTAAAGTTGGTGATAAGCCCCTTGAGTGCCACGAGAATTTTGAAGGCCCCTTCCCAAGCCATTTGGAAACCACCAAAAATCTTATCTTTTAGACCTGTTTTTAAGGCAGGAGAAACACCCAAAAAGTAGCTACCTTGACTCTCCTTAGGTTTAACAGAGATCGTTTCTTCCTGACCGTTACTTCTCTTAACCGTCACAGAAAGGCTGTCACCTTTGGAGAATTTTTGAGTATTCTCTGTCAATGCTTCCTTCAAGCTGTCCCAATCAGTAACCTTGTCCTTATTGATGGCCTCGATGGCATCACCATTTTTCAAGCCTGCTACCTGAGCAGCACCACCATCAGCCACCTGAATACGGTTGGTTGATGTGTCTTGAACACCACCTTGAACAAAGGCTAAGATAATAAAGACAAGCACCCCAAGAATGAAGTTATTCATAGGACCAGCAAAGTTGGTAATTAAGCGTCCCCAAATGCTAGCATTTTGATATTGGACATCCTTAGGAGCGATACGAAGTTCTGTACCATCCTCCTCAACGATAGTGGCATCATGGTCAACCTCATAGGTCTTGGTCTCATCTAGGACTAGACCTGTAATGGTTAACTTATCCTCCAAATCATAGGCAGTGACGTTCATAGGTAAAGCCGTCTGGTCAACCTGGCGATTCGAAAGGTTGATACGTCTTACCTTACCATCTGATCCAATCGTTAGACTAGCAGGACTACCTGTTTTAATCTCAGTTGTATCTTCACCCCAACCAGCCATACGGACATAACCACCCAAAGGGAGGATACGGATAGTATAAACGGTACCATCCTTACCAGTGTGTGCAAAAATTTTCGGTCCCATACCAATGGCAAATTCACGAACCAAAATTCCTGAACGTTTGGCGAAAAAGAAATGACCAAACTCATGGAAAACGACAATCACACAGAAAATCAGTAAAAAGGTAATAATAGCTTTCATCTAGACACCCCCACTCTTAAAAAAGTCCTAGGAAGTGCATGATTGGGAAAACGAAAATCCAGCTGTCACAACGGTCCAAAATACCACCATGCCCAGGAATGAGATTGCCTGAGTCTTTAACGCCAAAGTGACGTTTAATAGCTGATTCAACCAAATCACCAAATTGACCAAAGATACTAAAGAGAATCGTACAGATAAGCAACCAGAAGAAGTTATGAGGGGCATAAACTCCGTGGTTAATCAAACCAAAGATAAGAGCCACAATGATTGCTGATAAGATACCACCGACACTACCTTCAATAGTCTTATTTGGTGATACTTTTGGCAATAATTTATTCTGACCAAATTGACGACCAAAGAGGTAAGCCCCAATATCCGTTGCCCAAACAATAAAAAGGGCAAAGAGAACCTTTTCCCAACTATCCAAACGTGCTGCAATGAGATTTTGTAAACCAAAACCAACATAAAAGGCAGATGCGATTGGATAAGCTGCATCATCAAAAGAATAGTGGTCGCTATTAAGGACAGTCCCTGCTAGAATCAAAAATGAAATAACAGCGAAACCTGTCACACTAGCATTTGTTGGAAGACTGATAAAATACCGATCAATCGGTACAGCCAAGATAAAGGCTGCCACCATTGATAAAATACCCTCGATAGAGAAAATCTCCAAGTGCTTCATGCGAAGCATCTCAGACACCGCAACCATGGCCATAGCCCCAACTAAAAGTTGGAAAGGAAGACCGCCGATAAAGAGCAATGGGAGGAAAATGGCTGCTGCCACACCCCCACCAATTAAACGTTCTTGCATGAGAGGTCCTTTCTAGACACCACCGAAGCGACGGTGACGTTTATTGTAGTCAGAGATGGCTTGACGTAGCCCCTGCTGGTCAAAGTCTGGCCAGAAAACATCTGTGAAGTAAAACTCACTATAGGCAGATTGCCAAGGCAAGAAATTACTAAGACGAAGCTCGCCACTCGTACGGATAATTAAATCTGGATCACGATAGAGGTAAGGCAATTTATCTGTCATCAAATGCTTAGCAATGAGATTTTCATCAATAGCTTCAGGACTGAGTTTTCCTGCTTCAACCTCTTTAGCAATCGCTTGAACAGCAGACACAATCTCCGCACGACCACCATAGTTCAGTGCAAAATTAAGAACCAAACCGGAATTATGTTTCGTCTGCTCAACTGCCTTTTCAAGAGCATCTAAAGTCTCCTTAGGCAAACGACTGTTATCTCCGATTGTCAAAATACGAACATTGTTTTTGTCTAATTCTGGTACATACTTGTTAAAAAATTCAACTGGCAAATTCATGATGAATTTTACTTCATCTTGTGGGCGTGACCAGTTTTCAGTTGAGAAGGCATAGACTGTCAATACCTTAACTCCAAGTTGTGATGCTTCGATAGTTACCTTTTGCAAGGCGTCCATCCCAGCCTTATGCCCCATCACACGTGGTTGTAGACGCTTTTTAGCCCAACGGCCATTTCCATCCATAATAATACCAATATGGTTGGGAATATTGTCTAGAACCTCTTGATGAGATTTTTTTCTAAATTTAAACATGGAATATCCTCTAAATATAGTTTACCCTTTATTTTACCACATTTTCAGGGGTTCTGAACAGCTTTTAATACCGATAAGATTAGAAAACGCAAAAAGACCAGGATTTAACCTAGTCTCAAATACACATCTTACTTTTCATCAGAAGACTCAATTGCTGAATCTTCTTCGATAATTGTCTTTTTAGTTGTTTCTGCTGTTTCTGTAGTTGGTGCTGGTGTGATCACTTTCATGATTGAACGACTCAAATCAAAAGTCAAGAAGACACCTTCTGCATCCAAAACGATACGGTTATTCTCTTTGTCAATCTCATCAACAATAGCAATCAAACCACCGATTGTTTCAACTTCAGCACCCTTAGCAAGGCCTGCAAAACGGTCTTCCTGTGCCTTTGCTTGGCGACGACGGCTGAAAGCCACATAAGCAACAATGGCGACCACATAAATGGCCAAAACTAGCATCATATTCATATTTCGTATTCCTCCAATAATTCACTTGGCTACTACTATATCAGATTAAGTCAGGACAAGCAAGACAAATCCTTAGACAGACCACACAAAAACACTTTCCTCACGATGGAAAGTGTTGAATGAGATTACATATCTGCTACGTTATGATAAACCTTTTGAACATCATCGTCTGCTTCAAGGGCATCAATAAGTCCTTCGAAAACTTCAAGGTCTTCACCTTCAAGAGTAACCTCAGTTTGTGGAATCATTTCAAGTTCAGTCACTTGGAACTCTTCTTGTCCGTTAGCACGGAGAGCTTCCAACGCTTTATGAAGATCTGTTGGCTCAGTATAAACAGTGATAGTACCATCTTCTGCTTCTACATCTTCAACTTCTACATCAGCTTCAAGCAATTGTTCAAAGATTGCGTCTGCATCTTCACCTGCAAAAACGATAACACCTTTTTTATCAAACATGTATGAAACAGAACCTGATGCACCCATGTTACCGCCATTTTTACCAAAGGCAGTACGTACGTTAGCAGCTGTACGGTTAACGTTTGAAGTCAAAGTATCTACGATGATCATAGAACCATTTGGCCCAAACCCTTCATAACGCCCTTCAACGAAAGTTTCATCTGTGTTACCTTTAGCCTTATCAATGGCCTTATCAATAACGTGTTTTGGCACTTGCGCTTGTTTAGCACGCTCCAAAACGAATTTCAAAGCTGAGTTTGATTCTGGATCTGGTTCACCTTGTTTAGCAGCTACATAGATTTCAACACCAAACTTAGCGTACACCTTTGAGTTTGCACCATCTTTAGCAGTTTTCTTAGCAACGATATTAGCCCATTTACGTCCCATGGGATTCACCTCTTCTAAGAGATTTGCATCTCTGATTTGTTTTTTCTTTTTTGAAAATAGCAGAATTTGCTAAATTCACAATCCCTTACATTATAGCACTTTGACTGCCGTTAGTAAAATTGAAATAAATCCTAAGCATTTATCATATCAAACATTTACTCAGCGTCCTCTCCCAAGCAAATAATCTCATCAAAATATGGTTCATTTTCCTTTATTAGATGGTGGGTAACCGTGATATAAGTGATATTAGGATTACTTAATAATAGGTGCTCAATACGAGTAGCATTTTTATGGTCAAGATTTGCAGTGGCTTCATCAAAAATCACAACAGAACTTCCTTTTAAAAACGCTCTTATCAGGCCTATTCTTTGTTTTTGACCCTCCGAAAAGCTACCGTCACTTACTTGCTCATCTATACGGCTTAAGAAAGATAAAAGATTAACCCTTTCAAGAACTTCCTTGATGTGCGTATCAGTAATGGCTTCATTCCAAAGAGTTAGATTGTTCCTCAAGGTATCATTATAGATATGAGTTTGACTCCCAACATAGGCACAGTTAGATACGATTGAGTTCTCATCAATCTCTTTTGACTCCAATTTTCCAAACAAGATTTTTCCTTCATAATCTTTAAGATTTCCTAGGAGCATATTAAGCAGGGTGGACTTCCCACTACCTGAGCATCCAGTAATAGCGTACTTTCCTCCTTTTTTAAAGGTTTGGGTGAATCCCTCAATAATACCCTTCTCTCCAAAATGATAACTTACATTCACAAAACGAACATCCTGAATAGTCGCTATGCAAGTCTTTGGATCCTCTGGAAAATCGTGAAATTTTTTTAAGATAGGATCGACAGACTTAATTGTCACTTGCAGCTGATTAATGGTGGATAGAGAGTTAAAAATATTACCTGATATCTGACCCACAGAAGCAATGGTACCTACGGCAATATTCCCAAAAATAATTAACAAGCCAGTTAGAAGAAGTATCAACATCTGAGCGGCAACTGAAAATAAAGCCATCAGCGTCTCTGTGCTAGTATTTCTTTTTGTATAAATGATTTTCTGGGAAATATAGTCCTCAACAATAGATTTCACTTGTCTAAGAAATATCTGTTTACGACTGGCGTAATAAACATCTGCATATCCATATAACTGATCGCTTACTCCAGAAACAAGCTCTTCATTCGCTTGGGAAAATTTCTCCATTGATTTCTGCATTTTATTGGTAAATGGTTTGGGAAGATAGGTCAGACACAAAGTTAAAAAAATGGCTAACAGAACAATTCTTACATCATAACTTAATAAGGCAATAATTGAAAACAAAGTAGTGAATACTGTTGAACAAAGGGTATAAATACTTGTAAAGCCATTTGATTCAATCAATTGGATATCATTATTTAATACAGAGAGATGCTCTCCAATATCACTCTTTCTGAATTCACTAAAAGAATGGTGAATAATTTTACTAAGATAAGACTGACGAATAGACAAAGTCATTTTCTGAATTAGTTTTGTTTGATTTACAGCAATAATATAATTTAAAACTAAATAAATAATGTAAAGCCCTATCTCTAAACCTAATAAAGCTAAAAAGGATTGGATTCGCTTCGATACCAGCTGATTAGTCATTAAAGCCAAGGTTACCGAAGCACTCACGAAAATAGCAGCATTCAAGGCTAACAGTAAGATATGAACTAAATTTTCATATTTGTATTTAAGAATATAGGTTCTCATAGATTTCCTCACAATCTAAATCACCTTGGTATTTAGTCAGTTGGATAAATTGAAGACATGGGAACTCCATATATCCATTGAAAATTAAAAACCATAGTGATATCGTACTATGGTCTTAGTTTATTCTATTTTTTAATTCACTCTATAAAATTGTCATATAGTGGAATTTAACAACTCTTGATACTCTGATTCCTTAGTAAGCAATAAATTTTCCGCACCTAAAGTCCTAAGAGTTTCTAAACACCCCTCAATTAGATTTCTCCCTTCAGTAACTTCACCTGACTTTATCAAGTAGGTTCCCATTACAAATATCAACTCATGTCTTTCATATAATAAAACCTCAGGAATTCCACTATCATTGACTAAATCTAAGTAGTATTTCGCAGAATCTAGTTCATCACGCCGTAAAAACTCATAAGCTGCATTAATAAGAAGACTAAGTCGAATTCTTTGATTTGAGTCGCTCTTTCCAAAAAGGCTAGTTCTATACACGATCTCCTTGGTCAAAACATTAAGTGTCTGGGTGGAAATAAACGACATACTATTTCCTAATATGATTAACTCTCTTTTTCCCCATTGTTCAATGCTAAAAAGATAGTCTGTTAATTCCCTTACCTTATTTTCATCAACTTCTTTATTTGAAACACTTACCAAAAAAGATTCTAGCATAATACTGTTATAGAGAAATGATTTGTCTTGTGTGAGCTCAAATTTATGACGCTCTTCTCCAGCGTACTTCTGTAACAATAAACTATCGTTTTGATAATAAGCCTTACTAGCACTTGCTAATAACTTTTCAGTATGAGTTGGATTATCTTGAGATAAAATACCATAGAACTCTTCAATACTGACATCCAATTTATCTAACAAAAGAAAAAATCTAGATAATGAGATATCAGATTCTCCACGTTCAAATTTTGATAGGAAAGATACTGATAAATAATCACTAGCAAGTTCTTTCAATGTCAAATTCTTTGATAAACGAATTTTTTTCAACAAAGCACCCATTTCAACAGGTCCAATCATGATCCATCCTCCTATGCTTGAACTAATTATAACAGCAATCATTTCTAAATTAAAGAGCCACAAAGCCCAACTAGCCAGTCCAAAACGTTTAAAATAAAAATTCGTAAATTAACCTACAAGAAATAATCAATGGAAAGTTTTAGCTTACAAATGGATAAAAAAAGACCAGCCAAAGCTGATCTTATCTGAGAATTACAAGCGAGCGTTAAGTTCTGCTCCAAGTTCTTCAAATCCTGGTTTACCAAGAAGGGCGAACATGTTTTTCTTGTATGCTTCTACACCTGGTTGATCGAATGGGTTGATAGCATTCAAGTAACCTGAAAGGGCGATAGCAATTTCAAAGAAGTAGATGATGTAACCCAATGTAAAGGCATCTTGTTCAGGAAGAGTGATGAACATGTTTGGCACATCACCATCTGTGTGTGCAAGAAGAACACCGTCTGTTGCTTTTTTGTTAACAAAGTCAACATCTTTACCTTGGAGGTAACCAAGTCCATCAAGATCTTCTTCCAATTCAGGGATAATCACGTTCTTACGTGGTTTTTCCACACGAACAACTGTCTCAAAGAGGTTACGTGTACCTTCTTGGATAAATTGTCCAAGAGAGTGCAAGTCTGTTGAGAAGTTTGCTGATGTTGGGTAGATACCTCTTTGGTCTTTACCTTCAGATTCACCAGCCAATTGTTTCCACCATTCTGAGAAGTATTGAAGTGATGGTTCATAGTTAGCCAAGATTTCAGTTGTGTAACCTTTACGGTAAAGGATGTTACGAAGTGCAGCGTATTGGTAAGCTTCATTTTCAGAGATTTTAGATGAAGAGTACTCTTTACGTGCAGCGTTAGCACCTTCCATAAGGGCTTTGATATCAGCACCTGAAGCTGCGATTGGCAAGAGACCTACAGCTGTCAATACTGAGAAACGTCCACCGATGTCATCCGGAACAACGAAAGTTTCCCAACCGTTAGCATCTGCTTCAACTTTAACTGCACCTTTTTGGCGGTCAGTTGTTGCGTAGATACGTTTGTTTGCTTCTTCTTGACCGTATTTCTTAACAAGGAGTTCCTTGAAAACACGGAAAGCAATAGCTGGTTCAGTTGTTGTACCTGATTTAGAGATAACGTTAACTGAGAAGTCTTTATCTTCAACATACTCAAGCAAGTCTGCAAGATATGTTGATGAAATTGAGTTACCAGCGTAAACGATTTGTGGTGCTTTACGTTCTTCTTTTGTTTGAAGGTTAGCAAAGTGATGGTTCAAGAAGTCAATGGCTGCTTTGGCACCAAGGTAAGAACCACCGATACCGATAACAACCAAAACATCGCTTTCTTCTTTGATTTTTTCAGCAGCCTTCAAAATACGATCAAATTCTTCACGATCGTAGTTTTCTGGAAGGTCACGCCATCCAAGGAAGTCTGCCCCTGGGCCAGTTCCTTTGCGAATCATTTCGTCTGCTACTGTTACTTGTGCTTGAAGGTTGTCCACTTCGTGTGGTGCTACAAATTTATCCAAAACTTTTGAATAATCAAATGTAATATGAGCCATTAGTCTCTCCTTATAAAAATTCAATTATAGCTTCTAGTTTACTCTTTTATTTGTCTTTTGACAATGTTTTTTACCCTTATTAGGTCATAATAGGATACAGTTTCTACTTAAATGTTAATTCTGCTTCAAGACCGTAGTGGTCACTTACCAAAGGTTGGTTATTGCCATCAAAAATCACACTAAGGCGCTCCACTGTCCAATCTTGGCTAGCAAAAATATAATCGATACGTAAAGGCTCTTCATTGCCCTTCCAGCCATCGATACCTGGTCCAACTGTATAGCTACCAGTTGTTTCTTTAGCGACTTCAAAACTATCTTGAAGATTGAGCGAGCTAGCCAAAATGGCTTTATGCCCTTCGCGACCTGCTGGGTTGTTAAAGTCACCTGCTAGAATGAGCGGTTTCCCAATAGCTTTGAAACGTTCTTCAATACGTGCCCACTCTTCCTGGAAACCTTTGTCCCACCATGAAAGATGAACACTAGCAACAGCAACTTCTCGGCCATCTACAGTAGTTTCAGCAACTGCTACACGGCGTGTATGGTAGTCAGTTGGATCATCAACATCTGAAACCAAGATTTCACTCGCTGTCAATGGTTGACGTGACAAGACGGCAACCCCCTCATTAAGGTGATCATAACCAATGTGATTATAGGCCCAAGTCCAATGGTATTGAAGCCCTTCTTCAGCTAACTTTTCCACAAGAAGACGGACAAAGTGATCTTGGTGGATTGGTGTTGCTGATGGAAGTGCATGATAGTAAGCATCCGTGTCCACAACAGAAGTCTCTATTTCTTGATTAACTTCCTGGAAGCAAATAATATCATACTGAGCCTTTAGGATCTGTTCCTTTAAGGTTTGGAATTTTCTTTCTGCATCTTCTTCCATCCAACTGTGAGTATTTAAAGTTAGAAATTTCATAAGTTTATCCCTCTTCTGACTTGCATCTAGAAATGACATAGGGTCATTTACAAACAAAACAGCCCAAGGGCTGTCTGCTTGTTTATGGTTTTGCAAATTAAAGTTCTACTTTTGCAACTGGAGCGTTAGCAGCCAATTTACCTGTATGTTCTACTTTAACTGATTTGATTGCATCTGCATTTGTAAAGACAACAACTGTAGATGTTTCACGACCTGCTTCACGGATAGCATCAAGGTTTGCTTCAACCAAGAGATCACCTGCAGCAACTGTTTGACCTTCAGTAACTTTAACGTCGAATGGTTTACCTTCAAGACTAACAGTGTCAAGTCCGATGTGAACCAAAACTTCAAGACCATTGTCTGTTACCAAACCAAGAGCGTGCTTAGTTGGGAAGATACTTGTTACTTTACCAGCTACTGGTGAAACGATTTTACCGTTTTCTGGTTCTACAGCGAAACCGTCACCCATCATTTTTTGTGAGAATACTGGGTCTTTAACATCTTCGATGTTGATAACTTGACCATCAGCGACTGAATGCACTTCATCAGTCACACCTTTGAAGGTAGCTTCTGCTTTTTGAACAGCAGTCATTTGACTTGGAAGTGTTTCAGGAATAACTTCACCTGAATCAAGAACGTCTTGGATATCAGATTTCAATACGTCAGCTTTAGGACCATAGATAGCTTGAACCCCTTGTCCTTTCATGACAAGACCCATAGCCCCTTCGGCTTTCCATTGAGCTTCAGTTCCAACTTTTTCAGCGTCTTTGACAGTAACACGGAGACGTGTCATACATGCGTCAACGTCCACGATGTTAGCACGTCCACCAAGAAGATTGATAATATTGATAACTTGTGAACTTGCTGAGCTTGTTCCAGCACCTGCTGATCCAGCAGATTCTGCAGGAGCATCATCGTTTTGTTCATAGTTACCGTTACGTCCTGGTGTTGCGTAATCAAATTTCTTAATCATGAAGTTAGCGATGAAGAACATGATAACACCAAAGAGTACAGTTACCCAAATGAAGTTAACGATATCCATCGCCAAACCAGCGTTAATAGCGAGTGGTGTACGTGTCAAGAATTCGATAGAACCGAATGAGTGGACACGGAGGTGAACGATGTCAGCCATTGCAAAGGCAGCACCTTGTACAAATGCGTAAATGATGTAAAGTGGAGTAGCCACGAACATGAACATGTACTCGATAGGCTCTGTTACCCCTGTCAAGAATGTTGCAAGCGCAGTCGCAGTCAACATACCTTTGTATTGATGTTTCTTATCATCATCAACGTTACGGTAGATAGCTACCACCATACCCATCAAGATACCAAATGAACCAATCATTTGTCCAACTTTGAAACGAGCTGGTGTGTAGGCTTCAAGAAGGTGTTTGTATTGATCTGGGTGAGCACCTTTAAGGTTAGCAAGGTCAGTAACCCATGCGAGCCAGAGTGGGTCTTGACCCAAAACTTTAGTACCTTTTGCAGCACCAGTCAAGACTTCATAAGTACCACCCAATTGAGTGTAGTTAATTGGGATAGTCAACATGTGGTGAAGACCAAATGGCAAGAGAAGACGTTCCAATGTACCGAACAAGAACGGTGCCAAAATTGGAGCAGTTTCTTTTGAGTTGGCAATCCACATACCAAAACCGTTGATTCCAGATTGGATAACTGGCCATACAATAGCAAGAACGATAGCTGCAATAGCTGAACGAAGAATGACTACGAATGGTACGAAACGTTTACCATTGAAGAATGACAAAGCTTCTGGTAATTTACGGAAGTTATAGTATTTATTGAAGGCAGTAGCTCCGATGAAACCAGAGATGATACCTACGAACACACCCATGTTAAGGGCTGGAGCTTCCATAACACTGATGAAGTAATCAGATACCTTGATTGATTGACCAAAAACGGTGTGGACTGTAGCAGCTTTATCAGCAAGAATATCCGAAGTAACACCAAAGATTGAACCAGTCATACGGTTAATCAAGATAAAGGCAAGACCTGCTGCAAAAGCACCTCCTGCACGTTCCTTAGCCCAACTACCACCAATGGCAAGGGCAAACAAGATGTGAAGGTTACCGATAACCCCCCAACCAATCTGCTCAAGAAATCCACCTGTAATAACGAGTGGTGCCATGTTTGGATTAATCATGGCAATCGTTTTACCGATAGAAATCATGAGACCTGCTGCTGGCATAACCGCGATAACAACCATGAGGGCTTTACCGAATTTTTGCCAGAACTCAAAGCCAAATTTTTCTTTTAGCTTATTCATTTCATTTCCTCCTATGTTTGATGCAAACGTTTGCATAACTTATGTAATTATTATAGCATCTTTTTGCGATTTGTAAAGCGTTTTCGTAAACTTTTTTTTGAATTTTTTTACAAATTTAAAAAACCCCAGAAAAACCGGAGTTACTTGATTATTTTTAAGCCATAAGGACCATCAAAATTGGAATTACAATCATGGTAGCAAGGGTAGTCTCAGTAACCATAACAGCTGCGTAATCACTATCAGCTCCATAGAGTTTAGCAACGACTGGAGCATTGGTCATGACAGGCATGGCAGACTGGATGATAAAAACTTGCTTCATCAAAGTTGGGAGGGGCACCCAATATACGATGGTAGCCATCAAGAGAGGAGCAACCACAAAGCGTCCCAGCAAAATCAGTAACTGGTCCTTTTTAAGGACCAACTGCTTGACACCTGCATTGGATACTGACAAACCGATGAAAATCATAGATAGAGGAGTCGTCAAACTACCTAAATACTGCAAGTCACTGGCTAAAAAGCTTGGTAATTTAATATGGAGGATAACAATAATAAGGCCTAACATGAAGCCCATTAGAGGGGGGGAGAAGATTTTTTTCAGACTTGTTCTTAAATCAAATTCAGCGTCTCCTTCCCCATCACGTTGGATGAGGTAGGTCCCCAAGGTCCAGAAAAAGGTCGTATTGCACATATAATAGATAAGAACATAGGGGATACTAGCATCGCCAAAGAGGGCTTGATTGATAGGGAGCCCCACAAAAATGGTATTCGAATTAAAAAACATGGAAATAAAGAGACCACGACGCTCCTTTTTCACTGCAAAAATTCTAGCCACCGCTGTCGCAATCCCGAGTAAAATCACCATAGAAAGTGTAGGAAAACGCAATTCCGGCAACATTTTAAGTAGGTCTGTCGCTGTGAAACGCTGTGTAATCGTATAGAGCATATAACAAGGAAGGGCAATTTGAGTGACTAGCTTAGCTATAAGACCACGTGACTTGTCGTCAAACCAGCCTTTTTCACCCATTACGAATCCCACTAAAATCATACCCAAAATGACTAGGATTCCCGATATACTCGTTAGAAAGATTTCCATGTTTTCTCCTTTTTTGTTACTATTACAAATGATAGTGGATACCAGAGAAATATAATCATCATTTCTGCCTAGAAAGCTTCCATTCTTATTTTAACTTCTCTCAAAAACCACTTTAGTATATCACAAAAAGAGCTTGATTTCTCAAGCCCTTTTCTTCTATTATCTATTCTGCTTTTAAGAGAGGTTCAAAGATTGATACCAGACCAAAGAAGGCGATAAAGATAAGGGTAATAGTGGCACTAGCTGGTGTTTCCCAATAATAGGAAATAAAAATACCAGAGAGCATGCCAACCAAACCAATACCAATAGCCCAGAAAATGACAGATTTAAAGGTTTGACCTATTTTCATACCAATAGCTGCTGGAAGAATCATGATGGTGGAAACCAAAAGTGACCCTGCTGCTGGAATCATCAGGGCAATCGCTATCCCTGTCACAATATTGAAGAGGAGAGACATGAGACGAACTGGCAAGCCATCCACATGAGCAGTGTCCTCGTCAAAGGTTAAAAGATACATAGGACGAATAAAGAGTAAGGTCAAGACCAGTACAATAGCCGCAATAACAAAGAGGGCATAGACCTGTTCAGAGCTAATGGTGATGATAGAACCAAAAAGATAGCTATCCAGACTCATGCTACTGCTACCCGCCTTGTTACTAAGAATAAGAGCCACTGCCAATCCCATTGACATGAGGATAGCCGTTGAAATCTCCATATAATGCTTGTAACTGACCCTGAGATATTCCAAAACCAAAGCGGCAATAACCACAACCACAAGAGTCATCCAAGTGGTTGATTGTCCCAAGAAAATCCCAACAGCCACCCCAGCTAGGGACACGTGACTCAAGGTATCGCTCATCAGACTCTGACGACGAAGAATTAAGAAGAGCCCCAAAATCGGAGAAAATATACTGATAGCAATCACGGCGAGAATAGCACGTTGCATAAAATCATAGGCTAATAATTCACTAATCATGTCTGTGCTCCTCTCCATCCTTTTCATGAACATTGAAACAACGCCAAGGCAATTTCTGGTTACGAACCAGATGAATATTACGGTCTGTATACTCTTTGACTTCCTCTGGGTCGTGGGTAATCATCAAGACCGACTTGCCATGCTTGTGAGCCGAGTGGTGCATGAGTTCATAGAAAGTATTAGCTGTCCCTGCATCCATACCCGTCGTTGGCTCATCCAAGACAAAAATATCTGGATCTGAGGCAAAGATACGAGCAATAACAGCACGTTGCTTCTGGCCACCTGAGAGACGCCCAATTTGCTTGTGACGATTTTCCCACATACCTACAGACTCAAGGGCACGTTGAACGTGTTCCAAGTCGTGCTTCGTCAAACGACGAAACCACCCCTGACGAGGATAACGGCCAGACTTCACAAACTCGTAGACCGTGCTCGGAAAACCTGCATTAAAGCTGGCAATTTGCTGGGGAAGATAGGCCATACGAAGCTTTTTACCATCTTTATTGGTTTCAGAGATGGTTACAGTTCCCTTCTTAGGCTTGAGAATTCCGAGGGTAGCCTTGATAAGCGTTGACTTGGCAGCTCCATTTTCCCCAGTCAGGGTTACAAACTCCCCAGAATCCAAATGATAGTGAATATTGTCCAGAACGGGCTCCGCATCATACTGGAAGCTCAGTCCTTCAACTGTAATATAGCGCATCTTATTCCTCAATTTTTTCTGCTAATTCTGTCAAGAAACGTCCAATAACCTGACGCTCTTGATTATCAAACTGATCCAATACAGACCGATAAACCCCCAAGGTCTCTTGGTGGTGTTCCTCATGCTCCTGAGCTATGGGTTGAGCCTCTTGTGTCAAGACAAAGTAGGTCACGCGCCCATCATCCTTGTCTTTCTTAGCCTCCAACATACCCTCTTTGACCAAGGTTTTAACAGCCTTGGTAACAGCAGCCTGACTGACATTTAAGGTCTTTGCCAACTCCGAATTGGTCTTGCGACCCTCAGCCAAAAGCATGAGAATATGTTCCTGAGTATTAGTCAATTTGACTTGACTACGGCACTGACCAATAAGGAGCTCATGCTGATTTTCAGACTTGAGCACGATTTGATTAATCAATTGATTGACTTGTTCTTCTAGTTCTAGCATTGCTTTCTCCATTTACTTAACCAGTTAATTATATCGAAAACACAGAGATTTTGCAAGGGAGGACAAAGAAAAAGATTGGTGATGGGCTATCATCACTATCAAGGAAGAATAAGAGTAAAATAAAAACCTAACCAAGCTGGTTAAGTTTTTATCAGATATAGAGTTATCGCAAAGTCGCAAAGATTTCTTCGACCTGAGCAACAGACTCGGCACGTGAGACTTCGCCACGAACCTTGGCTGCTCCTGCTGTTCCACGAAGATAGTGTGGTGCCAGACCACGGAATTCACGGACAGCAATTATCTCACCTTTAAGGTCCACCAAACGTTTGAGGTGGTCTTCAGCGATGTCCAGCTTCTTATCAAATGGAAGCTCTGGCAACTCCTCTCCCGTTTCGAAGAAGTGGTTGATTTGCGTGAAGATGTAAGGATTGTTCATAGCTGCACGACCTACCATAACGGCATCTACACCAAGTTCTTCAATCATAAGTTTAGCGTCTTGAACGCTACGAACATCGCCATTTCCGATAAACGGAATCTTAGTGATAGCCTTAGCAACTCGGGCCAAAGTCTCGTGATCACAGTGACCTGTGTACATCTGCTCACGGGTACGACCATGCATGGCAAGGGCAGAAACACCTGCAGACTCAGCTGCAAGAGCGTTTTCCACAGCCAAATCACTGTCTGACCAACCCGTACGCATCTTAACAGTCAAAGGAATATCAAGTATTGACGTTACTTCCTTGACGATGTGGTAAATCTTGTCTGGATCCTTGAGCCACTTGGCACCAGCTTCATTTTTGACTACCTTATTGACCGGACAACCCATGTTGATATCAACGATATCAGCCTTGGTATTGGTCTGGATAAAGTCAGCCGCACGCTTCAAGCCCTCAGCATCACCACCGAAAAGCTGAATAGACATTGGATGCTCATTCTCATCAATATGAAGCATGTGGAGGGTCTTCTCATTATTGTAGAGGAGCCCTTTTTCAGAAATCATCTCCATAACCACAAGACCAGCACCAAATTCCTTGGCAATGGTACGGAAGGCCGAGTTGGTCACACCTGCCATAGGAGCTAATACTGTACGATGAGGAATCTCTACGTTTCCAATCATGAAGGACGAATTAAGTTTAGTCATTGATGAGTTCCTCCAAGTCAGCTTCTGAAAATTCATACTTGGTTTGGCAGAATTGGCAGACGATTTCAGCCCCATGGTCCTCGTCTTTCATAGCTTGAAGTTCATCCTTACCAAGTGTCAAGAGGGCATTTTCAAAGCGTTCACGTGAGCAATCACACTCAAAGCTAAGCTCCTCTTCAGACAAACGTTTGAAAGGTTCATCCCCATAAATGGCATTCAAGAGAGCTTCGATATGGTCATCAGACTCCAAAAGCGTTGAAATGGCTGGCATCTCTTGGATGCGTTTTTCGTAACGAGCGATTTCTTCCTCGCTAGCTCCTGGCAAGACCTGAAGCATGAAGCCACCAGCAACCTTGACCTTGTCCTCTTCGTCAAGAAGTACATTAAGACCTACAGCAGATGGCGTTTGCTCAGATTCTGTCAAATAGTAGGCAAAGTCTTCACCGATTTCACCAGAAATAAGTGGTGTTGATGACGTGTAGGGATTACCAGTTCCATAATCGATGATAGAAACAAACTGCCCTTGTCCCATGAAAGGACCCACCAAGACTTCACCAGTTGCTGTTTTCTTGATGTCCACACCTGGATTTTGGATGTAGCCCTTAACATGTCCTTTGGTATCAGCTACAGAGATGATATGCCCAAAAGAGCTGTTCCCGATAACTTTAACCGTAATTTTGCTCTCACCTTTTTGGTTAGCAGCCAAGATTTGATTGGCAATAAGGGTACGCCCCAAAGCAACTGTTGATGATGATAATGTATTGTGTTTTTCTTGTGCGGTTCTAACTGTTTCAGTGCTATCAAGAACGTAAGCACGGAAAGAACCTGATTCTGAAATTGTTTTTATTAATTTATCCATAGTGACTCTATTATAACACAAAAAAGAGGGTGGAAAAGTCGTAAACGCTTGGCGTTTCCTCTCCCACTCTCTCTAGCAAATTACCATGAAAATTCGGACAGCTTTTCCCTCAAACTTGCTATTTTCCTCTCGTCAAAATGGTGTTTCTGCCTTATTACAGGTGGCAAATTCTCCAAATACTCAATATAGACGCTGACAAGGAGATTATAGTCATTAGTCGTCAAACGCTTGAGTTGACTATGAATGAAGGTAGTTGCCTGATCATACTGTTCATGGATTAACAAGTCATCAATGTAGTCATTTCCATCAATAGTGCGACCTTGCTCGTCCTCCACCTGACCTAAATCAATATCTAGAGTCTCAAATTTAAAAGCCTTACTGACCACATTAGCTGTCCCTCGAATCTGATTGAGTAGCCAGTCACTGTTATATACTCCCATATTAGTCCCCTCCATTACTTGCTATTCAAATCTATTATATCTTTTTAAATAGCAGTTGTAAACGCTTTCTGATTATTACAATTACTCCATTCCTAACATTAATCTAGAGCTCATTTCTTGATTTTTCAAGCAAAACAAAAAGGACCGTCTGGTCCCTTTAGATTATCAGAGTTTTTACCCAACTGATCCTTCCATTTCATAACTAATCAAGCGGTTAAGCTCAACAGCATATTCCATTGGAAGTTCTTTGGTAAATGGTTCCACAAATCCCATGACAATCATCTCTGTTGCTTCTTGTTCTGAAAGTCCACGGCTCATGAGGTAGTAGAGTTGCTCTTCAGAAATCTTAGAAACCTTAGCTTCGTGTTCAAGAGCAACTTGTGAGTTATGGATTTCGTTGAATGGGATAGTATCTGATTTAGACAAATCATCCATCAAGATGGTGTCACATTCGATGTGAGATACCGATTTCTTAGAATCCTTGTTGAAAGTGACTTGTCCACGGTAGTCAACCTTACCACCATTACGGGCGATTGATTTAGAGACAATAGATGATGATGTATGCGGTGCATTGTGAATCATCTTAGCCCCTGTATCTTGGTGTTGACCCGCATTGGCGAAGGCGATTGAAAGCATGGTACCACGCGCACCTTCTCCATCAAGGTAAACAGATGGATACTTCATAGTTACTTCGGCTCCAAGGTTACCATCAATCCACTCAACAGTCGCATTTTTCTTAGCCGTAGCACGTTTAGTTACCAAGTTGTAGACGCTATCTGACCAGTTTTGGATAGTTGAGTAGCGCATGTAGGCACCATCAAGTGCAAAGATTTCAACGATAGCCGCATGAAGGCTGGCAGTTGTGTAAGTTGGCGCTGTACATCCTTCAACATAGTGAACGCTGGCACCTTCATCAACGATGATAAGAGTACGTTCAAACTGAGCAGTTGCTTCGTTATTGATACGGAAGTAGGTTTGAAGCGGAATATCCACCTTAACGCCTTTAGGGACATAGATAAAGGTACCACCTGACCAGAAGGCTGAGTTAAGGGCTGCAAATTTATTATCTGTTGGCGGAACCAGTTTTGAGAAGTACTTCTTGAAGAGTTCTGGATGCTCTTTAAGAGCTGAATCCGTATCTGTAAAGATAATCCCCAACTTGTCGTACTCTTCTTTCATATTGTGGTAAACCACTTCTGATTCATACTGAGCTGAGGCTCCGGCAAGATAGGCACGCTCTGCTTCTGGGATACCAATACGTTCAAAAGTTTCCTTGATTTTCTCAGGAACATCTTCCCAGTCACGAGCAGGTTTGTCTGATGCCTTTTGGAAATAAGTCAGGTCATCAAAGTTAATACCAGAAAGGTCTGGACCCCACTCTTGCATGGCCATTTTGTTAAAGGTTTCCAATGATTTTAAGCGGAATTCAAGCATCCACTCAGGCTCCTCCTTTTCAGCAGACATGGCACGGACCACGTCTTCACTGATTCCTTTTCCGGTTGAAAAGACTGGTGTCACATCATCATGGAAACCGTATTTATATTCTCCCAAATCAATGGGTTTTGGTTCTACTTTTTCATTTGTTTCAGTCATAGTATTTTCCTTTATTAAAGGTTTTATTCGTTTTCCTTTTTGCTTGGGCAAGGAGACTGACTGCTCCTTGACTTCCTAAAGCTCACTTCTCTCTATCGCTTTTTTAAGGGCATTCCAAGAGAGTGTTGCACATTTGATACGTTGTGGAAATTTAGAAACCCCCGCCAAGAGCTTAGCCTCACCTAGCTTATCTTCATCTTTATGATCTCCTTGAATCATAAGAGAGAAAATCTCCGCTAGTTCCAAAGCCTCTGCCTTAGTTTTACCAATAACCGCATCCGTCATCATACTTGATGAAGCTGTAGAAATGGTACAACCATCTCCAGCAAAGGCAATGTCTTCAATCACGTCACCATCAAATTTTACTGACAGATTGATAACATCTCCACAAGTCGGATTATTCAGTTGAAGTTGCTCCACATCAGGTAGAACACCATGATGGTGAGGGCTCTTAGAGTGATCGGCCACAACAGCCATATATAAACTATCTAGTCTAGAGAGTGCCATTGAAAAACTCCTTCGTCGCAAGAATTGCCTCTACAAGCTTGTCACAATCCTCTTTAGTATTGTAAATATAGAAGCTTGCTCGGGCAGCTGATGAGATACCTAAATGATTGATTAAAGGCTGAGCACAGTGGTGACCTGCACGCACTGCTACTCCTTCATAGTCAAGGGCAGTTGCCACATCATGAGGATGAAGCCCATCAATGTTAAAGGCAATAACACCTGCGTGCTGGCTAGGATTCTCTGGACCGTAGACTGTCAATCCCTCAATCTCATGAAGTTTAGGCAAAACATAGTCTACTAACTCCTGCTCGTAAGCATGAACATTTTCCATACCTAAAGCAGAGAGGTAGTCGACAGCAGCACCAAGAGCAATCGCCCCCGCAATGTTAGGTGTCCCAGCCTCGAATTTCCAAGGCAATTCCTTCCAAGTGGCTTCCTGTTCGTAAACGAAATCAATCATTTCACCACCAAATTCAATAGGATTCATCTGGTTAAGAATCTCTTCCTTGCCGTAAAGAACCCCAATCCCTGTTGGACCTAACATCTTATGTCCAGAAAGGGTGAAGAAATCACAATCCAAATCCTGAACATCAATGGCCATGTGGGGCGCCGATTGGGCACCGTCCACCACCATATAGGCACCAACTTGGTGGGCGAGCTTGGCAATTTCTTTGACAGGATTGATGCAGCCTAAAACGTTAGAAACCTGAGCTAGACTGACAAATTTTGTCTTTTCAGTAATCTTGTTGGCCAAATCTTCCATATCCAATTGGCCATCCTTCAAGTAGGCGTAAACAAGTTTAGCCCCCGCCTTCTTACAAGCTTCCTGCCAAGGAATGATATTCGAGTGGTGTTCCATAATTGAAATAACCACCTCATCTCCTGGCTCAAGAACCTGCTCTGCAAAACGACCAATCCAGTTAAGACCTGTCGTCGTTCCACGGGTAAAAAGGACCTCTTTGGTTGATTTAGCATTGATAAACTGACGAAGCTTTTCACGACTAGCTTCGTAAGTAGCTGTTGCACGCTCAGCCAAGGTATGCACACCACGGTGAACATTGGCATTGTCCTCATGATAGTAAGCCATGAGAGCGTCCAAAACGACTTGAGGCTTCTGGGTCGTTGCTGCATTATCCAAGTATACCAAAGGTTCATCATTAACTACCTGATCTAAAATGGCAAAATCTTGTCGAATCTTATAGGCATCTAAAGCTGACATCATATCTCCCTATCTAGAAATATTATAGGTTAGACTATCTGCGTCGATAGTTCCTAACGTTTGTTTAGTTTTGTATCAGTTACAGAAATCATTTCATCGCGTACTTCTTTAACTGGGATTTCGGTAATAACCGCTCCCAAGAAACCGCGAATAACCAAACGTTCTGCAGTGTCTTGATCAAGTCCACGACTCATGAGGTAATACATATCCTCTGGATCCACCTGACCGATTGAAGCAGCATGCCCTGCCGTAACTTCGTTTTCGTCAATCAAGAGGATTGGGTTCGCATCTGAACGTGCCTTGTCAGAAAGCATTAGAACACGGCTTTCTTGTTGTGCATCAGCACCCTTAGCACCTTTGACAATGTGACCAATACCATTGAAAGTCAAGGTACCACGTTCCAAAATAACACCATGTTGTAGGATATGTCCCACAGAGTTGTTACCATAGTTAGTTACACGAGTATCAATTCCTTGAACCTGACGCCCTGATGAAAGACCAATAACTTTAAGATTGGCATGACTTCCATTACCAATCAAGTCACTATCAAAGTCAGCAATAACATTGCCCTCATTCATGATACCAAGAGCCCAGTCAATGCTGGCATCACGACCGATACGACCACGACGACTAATATAAGTTGTGACGTTTTCGCCCAAACGGTCAATAGCAGCAAACTTAACTTGTGCACCATCTTGAGCAATGACTTCAACTGAAATGTTGGCACTAGCTTTTTCAGTCGCTTCACCTAGCGTTTCAAAGCGCTCAAGGTAAGTCAATTTACTGTTTTTACCAGCCACGATCAAAACGTGTTTGTTAAATGGAACATTTGAAGTTCCATCTTGGTAAAAATAGCTTTCAACTGGCAAGTCAATTTCAACATTATCTGGTACGTAAAGGACCGCTGTACTGTTGAAATAGGCATAGTTATAAGCTGCCAATTTGTCCTCATCATAGGCTACAGCCTTACCAAAGAAGGCTTTAACGACTTCTGGGATTTCCTCAAGAGCAGTCGTCAGGTCTGTGAAGACCACACCTTGACTAATCAAGTCAGCTGGCAATTGTTCAAGTACAGTATTTGTTCCTACTTGGACCAATTTAGGGTTGTTTCCAAGCGCTGTAAAATCAGGTACATTTGCTGATGGTTCATTTTCAGTAATCGTTCCATCACCGAGATTCCAACGGTGAAATTTTACACGCTCAATTTTTGGAAGAGCCAAACTTTCAAGCTTATCAAAGGCTGCTTGACGAAGGTCTTGCAACCAAAGTGGCTCTGCTTTTGCTTGTGAAAAAGCGATAATAGATTCTTTTGACATAGGTTACTCCTTTTCTAGTTATTTCGAGTAACAGACTTACGCTTCTTCGTGGTACTCGTAACCGAGCTCTTCAGCGATTTTCGCATAACCTTCTTGCTCAAGACGAGCAGCCAATTCAGGACCACCTGAAAGAACCACTTTACCTTCCATCATCACGTGTACGACATCTGGAGTGATGTAGTTCAAGAGACGTTGGTAGTGAGTGATAATCATGGCACCAAAGCCTTCGCCACGCATAGCGTTAACCCCTTTTGAAACCACTTTAAGGGCATCGATATCAAGACCTGAGTCAATCTCATCGAGAAGAGCAAACTTAGGTTCCAACATGAGCAGTTGAAGAATTTCGTTACGTTTTTTCTCACCACCTGAGAAACCTTCGTTAAGGTAACGCTCAGCCATTTCTTCACGCATACCAAGCAATTCCATCTTTTCATCCAATTTAGTGATGAAATCAAGAACAGAAATCTTTTCGTCATCTTCTTTACCAGCGTTCATAGCCGCACGGATGAACTCAGCATTTGTGATTCCTGGGATTTCAGCTGGGTATTGCATAGCAAGGAAAAGACCTAGGCGTGCACGTTCGTCAACTTCCAAGTCAAGGATACTTTCACCATCAAAAAGGATGTCCCCTTCTGTGATTTCATAGTTTGGATTACCCATGATAGCAGCTGAAAGGGTAGATTTACCAGTTCCGTTAGGACCCATGATAGCAGCAATCTCACCAGTTTTAAGAGTCAAATTAAGACCCTTCAAGATTTCTTTATCTTCAACAGAAACATGAAGATTTTTGATTTCAAGTACAGACATTGTATACTCCTTTTTCATATATACAGCGAGCAGTCGCTCGCTAATTTGCATTATTTTTTTTGAAAATAGTCTTGCTATTTTCTGGAAAACAAAAAGAGAACTTCCATTTTCCTTAATTAGAATCATTATAACAAAAAAGCCATTACTTGGCTTTTCAAATGTTTAATTTTTTCGCCCTTGCTTCCATTTTAACAGGGTTGCTTGGCGATAATCACTATTTCCGATAAATTTCAGGAGGTTGAAGAGAGGTGTTCGACCAACGCCCCAAATCTCAAGCCCTTCAATCAGAATTTCCATTCCCAGAAGTAAACTCAAGAGCAAGAGAATACCACCAAGACGGCTAGAAACATTTAACAAGAGGGCAATCAATGAAAAGAGGATAGCGATGGCATAGACCACTAGAACCGCTCCACGATGAGTAAAGCCCATAGCTAGGAGACGATGATGCAAATGCATCTTGTCAGCTTCCATAGCTGGGCGCCCTGACAACTTACGGCGGACAATAGCCACCACTGTGTCAACAATAGGCACTCCAAGGATAATAACAGGTGACAAAATAGCCACCGCTGTGGCATTTTTCAACCCTTGCAATGACAAGACACCAATCATAAAGCCAATAAAGAGCGCCCCTGTATCACCTAGATAGATAATCGCTGGATGATAATTGTAAGGGAAAAATCCCACAATGGCAGCCACCAAGACAAAGATAGTCATGGTCAAGAAAATATCAGTGTCATAGAGGAAGAAATAAGAAATCACCCCCATAGTCATAAGGGAAATGATAGAAACTCCTCCAACTAAGCCATCCAAACCATCAATCAGATTAATGGCATTGGTGATGGCCGCAATCCATAACACCGTTAAAATCAAGGTCAAGACCGGCCCAAAATGAATCATGGGACCACCAAATGGAATCTTAAAGCTATCAAATCGGAAGTCTGTAAAAGCCCAAACGATGACAGCTCCAATGACAATACCAAGCATCTTAGGTAGAGGCTTTAATTCCAAGATATCATCAATGAAGCCAGTCAGAGCTACGACAGATCCTCCTACAACAACCGGCAAGATGTACCTGATGTAGGAAACATGCCAGATATCCTTATGAATAATCATAGGCATAAAGACCAAGGTCGCTAGTACAAAGGCCAACAAAATAGCTAGACCACCAGCACTAGGCATTGGCTTTTTATTGATACGTCTTGCATTGGGATTGTCAACAGCTCCGACACGTAAGGCCAAAGAGCGTACCAAAGGAGTCGCCACAATGGCGATCAAAAAGGTCCCAATCAAAACGAATATATAGTTAATGGTCCAAGGCATGTCTTAGCTCCATTTCGTTGCTTGTAGTACCGGCAAGGCGTCCTCTTCCATCAAAATTGTTGCATGCTCTTGCAGGTAGGCACGTGTTCGGTCTGCCACATTCGCATATTCAAGAAAACGCGCATACATATTGTTCGCGTAATAATCAGGCTCATCAGCCAAGTAAAGAAGGAGTGTCATATAGTAGACATCCCCAAGTTTATAAAGCTCAGAACCTTCAACAGGTACATCCTTCAAGCCTTGTGTAAAGGTCACTACTTGATCAAAGTCAGAGAAAGCCAAGACATAGTGGGTATAGTCTTCACGAATATTTTCTTCAGCCACTTCCTTGGTAGGCTCTGTCATAGCCTTATCAACTTCTTCCAAGGTCTTCTCAAGTTCTTCGAGCTTATGGTGTGCTTCGATATCCCCCTTGTCCATAAAGTTACCTTCAAGAGCCTTGAGGAACTCTTCTGGAGAAAGCCCTGAGTAGTCGTCCATATCTGACAAATCGTTGAAATCAAGGTCTTCCTTAAGATCTGATTTAGTCACAAAGACATCCACACGGTCCTTGCGTGGCGTGACACGGAAGCTCAGCATCCCGCTATTTTTAAAGTTATCAGGCAAGTCCAACTCATCCATGACAGTGTAGAAAAATTCCTCTGTTTTTTCCTGGGGAATCAAGAAATCTTTCAATTCCATACCATGTTCTTCAAGATCTTCCATGGTAATCATGATTTTTAGAGTTGTCTCGCTTATTTGTTTCATTTCCATATGTAAAAAACCTCGCACGAGTAGTTATTTCATTATACTAGAAAAGCCAAGAGATAGCAATTTCTGAGCAAGTTTGCGTCTTATTTAGGATAGGGTTTCTAAAAACTTCTTAATGCTAACAAAACCTTGTATTTCCCCATTAATACCTGTCATCTCCCCCAGAAAGTTGTATAATAAAAGTGAATCTATACGTGGAGGTGATGACCATGACTGCCTACAAAAAAGGGTGGCTACAAGCTAGCATTGCTGGGGGAATAACGAGTTTATTGACGCTCCTTCTCTACTTGTCGGGGCAACCTCATCAAGTAAACAAATCTACCTTTCTTACGGGGCTAATTGTCGCCATCATACTAGCAACTGCTCCCATTTACGACGATAACCGTTTATCGCTCAAACAGCAATCACTGCTCCACTTCTCTATCATGTGTGTTACCATTCTTCCAATCCTCTGTTTGTCCGGATGGTATCCCTTGCATAATGTCGTGGACTTCTTGAAAATCCTAGCTAGCTTCTTAACTTGCGGACTGGTCCTATGGTTGCTGGCTTATCTCATCTTTGGAAAATTTATCCACAAATGATTTCAAAACCAGATAAAAAAGGACTCCAATTGAAGTCCTTTTCAGTTTACTTAAAAGTAATTATCCAAAAATAAGTTTAACAGCTCCATAGAGAAGCACAATAATACCAAGTACGATACGGTATTTTCCGAAAACTGTAAAATCATGTTTCTTAATGTAATTCATCAAGAAGCGAATCACGAACAAGCTGACAACAAAGGCTGTCACACTAGCTACCAAGAGAATAGCTGCTTGTCCACCTGTCAAAGTATTTCCGTCAATGAAGTACTTAACTGCCTTAAGCCCACTGTAACCAAACATGGTTGGAATACCAAGGAAGAAAGTGAAGTCAGCAGCTACGCTACGACTAGTACCAACGATGATACCCCCAAGAATAGTAGCACCTGAACGGCTTGTCCCTGGAATGATACTCAAGACTTGGAAAAGACCAATATAGAAAGCTGTCTTGTAAGACATACGTGCCAAATCCGTTACCTTAGGCTCTACACGTCGATTGCGGTCCTCAATCCAAATAAAGGCAATCCCGTAGACCACCAACATGATAGCTACTACAAAGAAATTACTGAGATGAGCCTCCATCCAGTCATCTAAAAGAAGCCCAAAGAAGGCTGAGGGAATACAGGCAATGACCACCTTAAGCCAAAGTTGCCAAGTCAACTGCACTTCACGTGCTGTCTTACCAGGTTGGAAGGGATTCAAGCGTTTAAAGTAGATGACCATAACCGCAAGAATAGCACCAAGTTGGATTACGATATTAAACATATCAATGAAATCTTTACTCTGTCTCAAGTTCAAGAATTCATTAACCAAAATCAAGTGACCTGTAGATGAAATAGGTAGCCACTCTGTGATTCCTTCGACAATCCCAAGAAAGACTGCTTTTAGTAATTCAATAATAAATTGTGCCGTTTGCATAATTATCTCCGTTTTAAAATGCTAGCCCCATCATACCAAAAATGATCAGGGCTCCAAACCGTCCTTCCCATTATATCAAATTACAACTTGTATTTGAAGACAATCTTGATATAGAGATTGTTTTTCTAATCCCAGCTTATTGTCATTAGTCCTAATTTCCTGTAAAATAGTAAGGTATGACATTTTTATAGGAGACATTGTTTCAATGAAAAAAATTATTGTAGCCTGCTTTGCAGCGCTCCTCCTCGTTTTTGGTGGGGTATCAAGCGCTCAAGCAGACGAGTATCTCCGTGTCGGTATGGAGGCTGCCTATGCACCTTTCAACTGGACGCAGGACGATGACTCAAACGGAGCCGTTCCAATCGAAGGTACTAAACAGTATGCCAACGGTTATGACGTGCAAATCGCTAAAAAAATTGCTCAAGCCCAAGGTAAGAAACCCTTAGTGGTCAAAACAGCTTGGACAGGTTTGATTCCTGCCCTCACTTCTGGCAAGATCGATATGATTATCGCAGGTATGAGTCCAACAGCTGAACGTCGTCAAGAAATTGACTTTTCAGATAGCTACTACCGAAGCGAACCTGTTATGGTTGTTAGCTCTGATGGTGATTATGCCAACGCTAAGAGTCTCAAAGACTTCAAGGATGCTAAAATCACAGCTCAACAAGGGGTTTATCTCTATAATTTGATTGACCAAATCCCAGGTGTCAGCAAACAAACCGCTATGGGAGACTTCGGTGCTATGCGCCAAGCCCTTGCATCTGGTATCATCGATGGTTATGTTTCAGAGCGTCCTGAAGCAAAAACTGCCGAAGAAGCTAGCTCAAAATATAAGATGATTACGCTTAAAGATGGTGGTTTCCAGGTTTCAGACGATGACGTCTCCTTGGCCGTCGGTCTTCGCAAAGGAGACAGCCAGCAAATGGAACAAGTCAATAAGGTCCTTGCTGGAATCAGCCAAGAGGAACGTGTTAAACTGATGGATCACATCATTGACATCCAACCCGCAGATAAGACTGATGAGGCTAAAAAAGGAAACTTCTTTAGTCAGATGAGCAATATCATCGCTAAGAACTGGCCACAATTCTTACGTGGTACAGGAATTACCCTTCTTATCTCAATTATCGGTACAGTTGTGGGTACTTTCATCGGTCTTATGATTGGTGTTTACCGCACAGCTCCTAAGGCTGCTAATAAATTTGTAGCCTTGCTCCAAAAACTCTTCGGTTGGGTTCTTAATGTCTATATCGAAGTTTTCCGTGGTACGCCAATGATTGTACAATCTATGGTTATCTACTACGGTACTGCCCAGGCCTTTGGTATCAATATTGATCGTACCCTAGCAGCTGTCTTCATCGTTTCTATCAACACCGGAGCCTACATGAGTGAAATCGTTCGTGGTGGTATCTTCGCCGTAGATAAAGGACAATTTGAAGCTGCAACTGCTCTTGGATTTACCCACGGTCAAACCATGCGTAAGATTGTTCTTCCACAGGTTATCCGTAACATCTTGCCAGCTACTGGTAATGAGTTCGTTATCAATATCAAGGATACCTCTGTTTTGAACGTTATCTCTGTTGTGGAACTTTACTTCGCAGGTAACACTGTCGCAAGCCAAACTTATCAATACTTCCAAACATTCTTTGTTATCGCAGCAATCTACTTTGTCCTTACCTTCACAGTGACACGCATCTTGCGTTATGTAGAACGCCGTTTGGATCAAGATACTTACACACAAGGAGGGGTTCACTAATGACTGAGACGATTTTAGAAATTAAAAACCTCAAAAAATCATACGGAAAAAATGAAGTCCTCAAAGATATCTCCCTCAGTGTCAAAAAGGGTGAGGTTATCTCAATTATTGGTTCTTCAGGTTCAGGGAAATCAACCTTCCTTCGCTCTATTAACCTACTTGAGTCACCTTCAGGTGGTGAAATCCTCTATCATGGGGACAACGTCCTTGAAAAAGGTTACGACCTCACTACCTATCGTGAAAGACTCGGTATGGTTTTCCAATCCTTCAACCTCTTTGAAAACCTTAATGTCTTGGAAAATGCTATCGTAGCTCAAACAACTGTTCTCAAACGTGACCGTAAAGAAGCTGAAAGCATCGCCAAAGCTAACTTGGAGAAAGTTGGTATGGGGGAACAATACTGGAAAGCTAAACCAAAGCAACTTTCAGGGGGACAAAAACAACGTGTAGCAATCGCTCGTGCCCTCTCTGTTGATCCAGAAGCCATCCTCTTTGACGAGCCAACTTCAGCCCTTGACCCAGAAATGGTAGGGGAAGTACTCAAGACTATGCAGGAGCTATCTGAAACTGGTTTGACCATGATTATCGTTACCCATGAAATGGAGTTCGCACGTGATGTTTCAGACCGTGTCATCTTCATGGATAAAGGGGTAATTGCTGAACAAGGTAGCCCAGAACAAATCTTTGAAAATCCTAAAGAAGAACGTACTAAGGAATTCCTCAAACGTTTCTTGGGTTAAAAACAAAAAAGTTAAGGTTTCGGCCTTAACTTTTTTAGATTCTCAGACATACAAAAAAACGGCAGTTGCCGTTTTTTTGTCTATAATGATTAGTTACGACGTGTACGTCTGTCAACGAAACCAAGGAAGGCCAATAGTGTCATGAAGAGACCTACAAGACTGAATCCTGCTGCAGTTGACTCACCTGTTTCTGGCAAGCTGTCTGCTGCTTGTACAGGAGCTTGTTTCTCAGCTTTTGTTTGACCATAATTTACAGGAACTTGAGCTACAGTTTGAGCTGCTTGTTCTTGTGTTGTGAAAGCAATAACTTTACCATCTACATCGTAAACAGGTACTGGTGTAAGACCTTTGGATGTAATGTTAGCGAACTCTTTAGCCAATTGTGTTTGACGCTCTTTGTCTGCCTTAGCTTTCATGTAGTTATCGAAGGCTGTTTGAACAGTCGTGTATTCGCTCGTTAATTTATCACGCTTAGCTGACAATTCAACAAGTTTCGCACGTTCAGTTGAAAGAGCTGCTTTCGCCGCAGTAAATTTGGCAAAGGCTGTTGCACGTTCTGCTTTAGCTTTAGCTAGGTTACCTGAAGCATTTGTAAGGGCTGCTACACGGTTCTTAGCAGCAGTCAAGGCTTGGTTAGCTTGTGTCAATGCTACTTGTTTCTTAGCAGTATCTTGCTTAGCAGCGTTGTAGGCATTTGTCAAACGTTGCAAGGTTGCAGAACTTGTCGCAAGTTTATCTTTAGCTGTTTTAAGCTCTGCTTGTTTTTCATCAAGAGTTGCTTGAGCTTTGCTAAGGGCTGCTGCTTTTTCTTGTGCGTTAGCATTAAGGTTTTCAACTGCAGCGTTAGCTTTTTCCAATTCTGATTTAGCAGTTGCAAGGGCTGCTTGTTTTTCAGAAAGGTTATTCTGAGCAGCTGCCAACTTGCTTGCAGTCGCTTTAAGAGCTGCAAGTTCTGACTGAGTATTCTTAAGCTTAAGAGTTGCTGACTCAGAAGCCGCTTTCTTGCTAGCCAAGTCACTTTGAGCTTGATCGTTAGCTTGCTTAGCAGCTTCATAAGCTACTTTTGCAGCAGCAAGATTTGCATTTGAAGATGATTGAGATTGGTTACCTTCATATGGGTTAGCAATCTTAGTTGTGTCAAAGCTACTATCAGAAGCGATAGAATTTTTATTGACATTGTTTACGTGAACGTTAAAGGCACCGGCAACAACACTGATGTCTGTTCCAATGTAAGACTCACCACCATCTGCTGTAAGTCCAGAGATAGAACGAGCATGGTTCCACTCATTACCGTTAAACATGAAGTCAAGCATAGCTTCATAGACATATTTCTTAATGTCGTTAAGGGTAAATGGTCCTGTCAAACCTTGCCATGTATTAAGATTTTCACCAATACTTACACTATTAAATGACTTACCAGCACGGTCAAGGGCGGCACTATCATGTCGTTTATGGGTAATAGCTTCCCAACCCCAGTTATCTGCTACATAACCGTCTGAAACACGGTCAGCCGCAAGAACACTACCTTTTGAAACAGATGTTTGAGTTGTACCAAAGGCTGTACGAATTTGGTTAATCAAACTTGAAGCATACAATGACAAATCTGTAATTTGAGCTTCACTAAGGTTATTCAAATCACTAATTTTAACATTTTTATCCGCTTCATTATCTTGATAACTATTGTTACCACGATCACGTTTGTTAACGTTCTTCAAGACTTGTTCAGCTTGAGCTTTTTCCGCTGCTGTCGCTGTTTTAGACTCATGAATCTTAAGAGCATGGACATACTCTTGTGACACTGAGAATTTTTGACGAACATTAGCTGTTGAAGTTGTTGAAGATTCTGCTTTTTTCTTAGCTGCTTCAGCGGCTGCAAGAGCAGCTGCCTTTTCATTAGCTACTGTTTGAGCAGTCTCATAAGCTGCTTTAGCTTGGTTTGCTGCATTTTGATCTACAGTCAATTGCCCTTCTTTAGCTGCAATAGCAGTAGCTTTTTCTTTATCAGCTGCCTGAGCGGCTGCCAATTCTTCTTGAGCTTTTTTCTCAGCTGCTGTTGCAGCATCAAAAGCTGATTGTGCTTTAGCTTGGTTTGAAGCTGCCTCAGAAGCACTAGAACCATTAAGAGCTGCTTTAGCGGCATCTACTGATTTTTGAGCATTAGCCACTTCAGTAGCTTTAGCATTGACATTAGCTTGATCTGTATTAACGACAGCTTGCTGTTTGTCTGCTGCATCTTTAGCAGTTTTTTCTGCTGATTGAGCTGTTTCGACTGCTGACTTAGCTTCCTTAGCTGCATTTTCAGCAGTAGTTACTTGACCTTGAGCGGCAGCAATAGTTTCTGGACTTGCTTCATCGGCTGCTGTTTGTGCCTTTTGCAAGTTAGAATCTGCTGTCGCTAGGTTTGCTTGAGCCTGGTTTGCAGCTACTTCATGATTAGCAACAACTGACTCTTGTTGCGATACTGCTTGATTTGCAGCGCTGGCTTGTTCTCTAGCCGCTTCGACTTGGGCTTGAGTTGGGACAGCTTGTGTAGCTGTCGATGATACTGATGCTGTTGTTGAGGCTTGATCGTTTGTCGTTACCTCATCAGCTTTAGCAACTGTAGCAGAAACTGCAAGTGCTGCAATTCCAGCTGTCGCCAAAACCTTTTTATTCATAAGACGAACTCCTTTTTATGTTAAAAATTCACTACTATATAATAACATTTTAATAATCTCGAAACAAGGTGCTGACTCCTAATTTTTAAAATTTAATTATTTTATAAGCTTTCATAGCCTGTTTACAAAAATCATTAAATTGTTAGTCAAAAGTAGAGTTGCTGTTTCAAAGTCCTTTTTTAGTCTTTGATTCTGCCTTATCCTTTTATTCTATCAAAACTTCGTTACAGTTTCTTAACTTTCTTTAAACGTTTTTTTGATATAATGTGTACTCATCATATGCAAATGGAGGAGCAAAGTGGCAAAAACATTAAAAACATTGAGTAACATCTTACTAGGAATCCTCTCACTGGCCTTGTCTTATTGGTTTTATAGGGGGTATCTCGAACAGTACGTTCATTACATCGCCCATTATGGCTCCTACTTTCAAGTCTTACTCAACCTAGTCATTATTGTCCTGCTTAGTTACTTTGTCTACGCTTTTTTGAAACTCCTTCTTACTAGACAGCTGAAAAAACAGACACTGCTCCTACTCTACTTCATTTACTTTCTTGCTCTCTTCTACCTACTTTTCTTGAAAAACGTTGGTACCCAAGGTCTCTCACTTAATCCCCTTTCCTTCGCTCGGGAATTATACTGGGGGAGCCACTTCGTTCCCATCATGAACCTATTAATGTTCATTCCTCTGGGACTCCTCTTTTCTTCACGATTGAGTAATCTCCTACTTTGTCTCCTGACCCTTTTCACCGTCGAATCCATTCAGTACTTCGGACATTTGGGAGTCTTTGATTTAGGAGATATCGCCTTAAATATGCTAGGTATCCTTGTCGGAACCGCTATCCATCAACTCCCTCAATTTCAAACAGTTATCAAAAAGATTTTAAGATAAAGAAGCCTCCAGAATTAAACCTGGAGGTCTTTTGCTGGCTCTATAGATCTATCATCGTAAGAAATTCTTAAATGAATACAGCAAAACTGCCCTCTGAATCTAAAGAGCTGTTCTGAACTCGGGCTAAAATCCTAGTGAAAAAGAAAAACTGCCCCATCATAGAGCAGTTCCATTTTCGTGTATTCAATTGAACAAGGCCTAAGCACTTGGCAAAAAAGATAAAATCTCCTAGAAACTGAAGTTTCTTCGTCAATTTTCCTATTTTTGCTTTGTGCTTTTAACGGTCTTTGTATCTTGAATTAACGACGAAGTCCAAGTGAGCTGATCAACTCACGGTAACGGTTAACATCTGTGCGGCGAAGGTATGCCAACAAGTTACGACGGTGACCGATTTTTTTCATCAAACCACGGTAAGTAGCGTGGTCTTTTTTGTGTTGTTTAATGTGGTCGTTAAGGTGGTTGATTTCCCAAGTAAGGACAGCAACTTGAACCTCTACTGAACCAGTGTCACCTTCGTGACGTGCGTATTGAGCAATGATTTCATTTTTTTTCTCTTTTGAGATTGCCATGTTTTTTCTCCTTTTTTTGCTCCATCCGAGTCTTAGGATTGGCTCTCCTAAAACCAAGAAAGAGTTGGTTTGTCTTTACGACCTCTCTATTTTAGCTCATCTACTAATCTTTGTCAATCACAAGATTCGCTGTTTAGATTTCTACATCTTAGACTTTTTTTGTCATTCTTGATTTCATCAAAAACCCAAGGAAAAGTAGGAAACTTACTATAGCATAGGCTAGGAAAATCCAACTAAAACTTGGAGATACAAGTGCCAATAATTTCAAAACATAAGGAGAGAGGGCAGACCCTAGGTTACACCCCAAGAGGACATAGGCTGTCGCTTTGTTCAACAGATTTCTAGCAATACGCTCAGAAAGTTGGTTAAAGATAATTGTCAAAACAGTACTATAGAAGAAACCAACACCAACTGAGGATAAAATCAAAATCGGTAAGTTACTAGCCACTGACATCCCAAAGAGACAAACCGCCAATAAAAACATCACTATATGCAAAAGATGATTCTTAAAATATCCTATAAGAGAAGCGAAACTTAGTCCAGCTACAATTCCAATTCCCTGCTCTAAACTAAGTACTAAAGCTGATTGCCCACTCGCAATGGTCTTACCAGCAACCTGAAATAGAGGCACGCGCAAACTAATCGAAGAATTAATACAGATGACAAATCCTGCTAAAAGGGCCATGCCAAGGATCATACTAAGGTCTTTTTTGTTTAGACCTTGTTTACTTTTTGTAATCTGCTTCCTCTCCACCTGATCCATCGTTGGCACAAAAAGGAGGTACATGGTCAGAATCACAAAACCAAGACCATAAATAAGGAAGGCAAAGGTCCAATGGATTTTCAATAGTTGACCAACCAAAAGAGAACACGAAGCTCCACCAATCAACTCCATGGAGCCACGAATACCTAACATCTGAACCCGTTCTTTACCTTGAAAACGTTGACTGATGATAGCAATCGCCTTAGCATTGATAAGGCCAATCCCCATCCCAAAAGCTGTACGTGACAGTAAGACAAGAGGATAGGCTTGTACAAAAAAAGGAAAAATCCCAGCACTACTAAGTAAAAGCAATCCAGTCACAATTAGCTGTCTATCACTTAGCCATTTGTCAATAAATGAATTAAGTAAGAGCATCGCTACTACGGAAAATGAAGGGACAGATACTAAAAGCTCCACTTGCGCGGCAGAAAAGGTTGGGCTATAGTAGTCCAACATAGGTGGTAGCGCTGTTGAAATCGAAAAGGCCGAAATCAAGAGCAAGGATAGCCCAAGTAGGCTCATTTTTTCTAAAATTCGTGTCATAATATAGGGATTAGAACATCCTTTCCTTACTTGTCTGATCGTTATTTTTTCATTATAATCTAAGGAGACTTTAAAAAATAGGACCTAGGTCCTAAAAAAGGAGATGTATGCGTAATCATGACATAAGACCTCAACTTGATCAGGTCTTCCCCCCCCCCTACCTCGACCAATTACAGAAAGTCACCTTTCAAAAGAATGATTATATTTGTACCCAAGGAAAAGCTATCACAGAGCTAACCTACATTTTGTCAGGAAAGGTAAAAATTGTGCGTTCTCTCTTCAATGGTAAAGAACATATCCTAGAAATGCTTAACCAGCCACAAATATTTGGAGATGTAGAACTCATGATCAATCAACCAGCAGGGTCATCAGTCATTGCTTTAGAAGAGGTTCAAGCAGTTCAGCTCCCTTTAAATAATAAAGAAGAGCTCCTCAAAGACTCCGTTTTTCTCTATCAAATTGGGCATAACCTAGCCATGGCACTGCATAAACAGGGTATTACTGCCTCAACAAATGCAAGCTACTCTGTCAAAGAGCGTCTGGCTACTCATATGTTGAGTATTGAGGAAGAAGGTGTTTTTCAACTATCACCATCTATCCTAGCTGCCAGTTTTGGGACTAGCTATCGCCATGTGCAACGAGTCATCAAACAATTTATCGATCAAGGAATTATTGAAAAAGAAGCTTTTAAGACCTATCGTATTTTACAACGACAAACCTTGGAAAAACTGGCTTTTATCGATTAGAAAAAGCCTCACTTTAACCCTTGATGGTTTAATTTTCAACCCTTTTGTGCTATAGTTATAAACAAGTAAATCAAAGAAAATAGAGGTAAACAAATGGACGCTCAAACCAAAATTATCCGCGCCAGCCATATGATTGATATGAATGATATCATTCGCGAAGGAAACCCAACCTTGCGTGCTGTCGCTGAAGATGTAACCTTCCCACTATCAGACGAAGACATTATCCTAGGTGAAAAAATGATGCAGTTTCTTCGTAATTCACAAGATCCTGTTATTGCTGAAAAAATGGGACTTCGTGGGGGAGTCGGTCTTGCAGCCCCACAATTGGATATTTCAAAACGCATTATCGCGGTTCTCGTTCCAAACCCTGAAGACGCTGAAGGTAATCCACCAAAAGAAGCATATAGCCTTCAAGAAATCATGTACAACCCTAAAGTAGTTGCCCATTCTGTTCAGGATGCTGCTTTGGGTGATGGAGAAGGATGCCTCTCAGTCGACCGCGACGTTCCTGGTTATGTGGTTCGTCATGCTCGAGTAACTGTTGAATACTACAACAAAGAGGGCGAAAAGCAACGTGTTAAGCTCCGTGGGTACAACTCAATTGTTGTTCAACATGAAATCGACCATACTAACGGTATCATGTTCTACGACCGCATCAATAAAGACAATCCATTCGCCATTAAAGATGGACTCTTGATTATCGAATAAAGAAAGCCTCAGTAGCAATACTGAGGTTTTAAGTTGAAGATAAGGCCTTAGTGCCTCCGTATAGCTGGGTTAAAGTAGAAAAGAACCGACTTTGTCAGTTCTTTTTTCATTATGTGAACCTGTCCTCAGACAAGCATATTGTAAAGTGTTTCGTTACCGTGAAGGTTGATATAACTTGGGTCAAAGGCTGAAAGACGCTCGAGAAGTCCATCATAATCGTCCTTATCACTAAGAGCGATACCAATGAGAACTGGACCTTTTCCTTTATTAGCACGTTTGATGTACTCAAAACGAGTGATATCATCATTTGGTCCCAAGATATCATTTACAAATTCACGAAGGGCACCAGGACGTTGTGGGAAGTTAACCACAAAGTAATGCTTGATGCCATCGTAGATAAGCGCACGTTCTTCCATCTCTGGCATACGGTTAATATCATTGTTACCACCTGAAATGATGCAGACGATGGTTTTTCCTTTAATCTCATCTTTAATCACTTCCAAAGCTGCTACTGATGCTGCACCTGCGGGTTCTGCAATGGTACCAACCTTAGAGTACATATCAATTAGGGTTTCTGAAATCAAGCCTTCATCAACTCCCAAGAGACGATCAACATATTTACGGGCAACTTCATAGGTCTTGACACCTACCTTTTGAACAGCAATCCCATCCGCAAACTTATCAATTTCTTCGAGTTTTATAGGATAACCACGGTCAAAGGCAGCACGCATACTACGAGCACCACTAGCCTCAACACCAATAACTTCCATAGATGGTGCCACATCCTTGATATAAGTAGCCACACCAGAGATAAGGCCTCCGCCACCTACTGGAACCAAGATACTATCGAAGGAAACACCCTCCTCTTGAGCCTGCTCATAAATTTCATAAGCAACTGTTCCTTGACCCGCTTGGACATTATAATCGTCGAATGGATCAATGAAAGTCATGCCTTCAGACTTGGTATATTCCTGTGCTGCTTGAGCAGAAGCATCAAAGGTATCTCCCACCAATTTGATTGTTACAAACTTGCCACCAAAGAAACGGACTTGACCAATTTTTTGGAGAGGCGTTGTTACTGGCATAAAGATGGTTGCCGGAATCCTCATCTCGTTACAAGTGTAGGCAACCCCTTGAGCATGGTTGCCGGCTGATGCACAAACCACACCACGCGCCTTATCCTCATCACTCAATTGATGAATAGCATAGTAGGCTCCTCGCAATTTGAAAGAGCGTACCTTTTGCATATTTTCTTTTTTAATATAAATGGTCGCCCCGTATTTTTCAGATAAGTAGCGATCAAAATCTAGTGGTGTGCGTTCCACCACGTTTTTTAAGACTTCATTAGCCTTTACGATATCATTTGCAGTAATCATTGGCTCTCCTTTGACACAATATTCAAACTATTTCTATTGTATCACAATTTTCAGAAAAAATAGCAGCCAGTATAAAGAAAACTCCTTGTTTACACAAAGAGTTCTACTTATTATTTATCAACTTTTTTTGACATCAAGAAGTTACGAAGAGCTGCAAGGGTTGCCGCACCTGCAAGGACAATGGCTGTAAGGACAGCTACAGCATGTTCTCCCCACTTGTGAGATTTTGCTGTTTTAGCAATTGTAGCCTTAAGATCTTCAGTTGTTCCTTTTTCACCTGCTTGCGTCGTTGTCTTACTTGCAAGGTTAAGATCTTGACTACCACTGTAAGTGTTATCTGACGAAACTGTATTGATAAGGTCTTGACGGCTACTGCGAGTATAGCTAACATTTGTTGTAATGCTATCAATCATCTCAACAATATTTCTGATTGTAGTTGCATCGTACAAGCCACCCTCAGTATCTTTCAAGATTGATACTGCTAATTTTTCAATAGAAGCTTCTGAAGAAGTTGCTACCATAGAGTAAGATTCTGAGCTTGCTGTTTCTGAATATCTTGCATAATTGCTAAAGAGTGACGCTGCTTCTGTAATCGTTTCAGAAGTACTTGGTAAGTTTTCTGAGACGCGAGGAGCTGCAGAGAGTCTATTCCAACTATTGATGTTTTCTGATAGTCCATCAAGGATGACTTCCTCAGACGTGCTCACTGTTTCTGAAATTGCCGAAGTCACTTCTGAAGTGCTCACTTGACTTTCTGATTCTGTCAATGAAACAGCTGGTTCTTTAACTACTTCTGATTCTGAAACGACTGTGCTGATTGAATTCTCTGATTCAGATGCTGAAGTCTCTGAAGTTGATGCTTCTGAACTAATTTCAGTTTCTGATGCTTCCGATGATACTGTTGAACTTTTTGATACTTCTGATGAGGCTGTTGAGTCAGCTGTGCTTGTGGCCTCTGAAGCTGGTGTAGTGATTGAATCTGACGCTACTGCACCTTGATCTGTATTAGATATTGAGTTGTCATCTTTCTTATCATGTGCGGTCTCTGATACAGCTATTGCCACTGGAACAGCTGCTGAGTTTACTAACTCGTCAACTGTTGGTGCTGGTTTAGTTATTTCATCTAGTTTAGGAGCTTCAACAGATGGTTTCGTATCAGTTGGAGCCTCTGAACCTTTGTTTACTGTTGTATTTTCGGATTTAGCTGTTTCTGAGCTTGCTTCAGATGTTACGGTATTGTCTGCTTTCTTACCAGCTTGGTTAGTAACTGGTTTCAAGATAACTGGTTCTACCGGTGTTGCTGTTGTGTCTTCCTTGATATAGAGCATGTTCCAAAGCGTTAGTTTAGGAACTGAAATGACAAGTACTGGTTGACCATTTTCATCTGTTTCAAGGCTTGCTTGTGCCTTCTTCATGCTTGAAGTTGCCCAATCATCTGGTGACGTCACATAGACTTGATCAGCAATTTTAGCTGCTTCTTGGGCTGTTTTACTTGCTAGACTAAGACGAACTGTGAGATTTTCTTGAGCGTCCGGTGTTTTATTATCCGCATACCCCTCTTCATTATGCCAGCCCGCATTGATGCCCATCATGTTAATCATTTGAACAGTCGAGAAACCTTTTCCTGATTTAGCAAATGTCCAAACTTGATCTCCTGTCACACCTAGAGCACCCTTAGAAAGGATTTCACCAGCAGCATTCTTGGTAGATACAACCTGAGTGCTGTTAGTCACACCCTCACCACGGAGAAGATTTTCATAAGCAGTGATAAACTGTTGGTAATTGTAAAGCTTACGAATAGTGTTCTTAGCCACACTGAGGTATTGAGTTGGGTAATAAGCACTTTGAAGGACGTTTAGGGCTGCATTAGCATTGGCAAGGGCTGCAATGGACATGTGATAGCCACCGGCTGCAGCTACTGTCGCATCTACGAGAAGAGTCGCGTCAGCTTGCAATGGCTTACCTGCAAGAGCATCTTTACCAGCACCGTTAGTTGCTTTTCCACCAGGAACAGTATAATCAATACCTGGTTCTTCCATGTAGGCACCAACGATAAGTGATTTACCAGTTTTATTGCGTACCATATCGATACGTGCTTTCAAATCACCATAGGCAATCTGCATACGTCCTGGAATAACTGAACCACCGTTTGTCCAGAGCTCATTATAAACAACATCTTGACGTGCCTTGGCTAATTTATCATCATTACCACCATTGACATCATTGATTGTGATGTAGTACTTTTCACCAATGAGGTCTTTCATAGCATTAATAAATGACGCATATGAATCAGACATCATGTATGAGTCAGCCTCGTCTGAGCTGTTACGGTGCTCATAATCAGTCACACGGTTGTCACCAATTGTATCACCTTGCCAACCATCGAAGCCCATACGATCCATAGCTGATTTCATGACACCCGCAATGTATTTCTGCCAATCTGGATTAGCCGGATTATAGTAAACTTGAGTTGGGTTATCACCGATAGTGTAAGTCATCGGCTCACCCTTCTTACCAAAGCTATCGTAGAAGTTATAAGCCAAAGCAGCAAGTGGAAGGGCTGGATTCTTTGGATTTGAATCTGCTGAAATCATGTTATAAAGCATGGCAACAGCACCTGACTTATGAACTTGGTCAACCAATTCTTTAACAGCCTTAGTGTCAACCTGAGTATGACTCCAGGTATTCCATTTTTGAACAAAGCTATCAACACCCTCTGGGAAAGGATCTGTAGCTTCACTATAAGCATCATAGAAGAAATATGAGTTGATATTCATAGACTTCATGAGCTCAAGCTCTTTACGGTAGGCTTCAAGATTTTTAACAAGAATACTGTTTTGATCCGTTGGCGAACCTGCTACGATACCGTAACGTGGGAAAACTGTCCAATCATCTTCAACAGACAAGCCAGCACGCTTGCTTGACAAAGTACTACCTGATTTATCGTTGACACTGATTGTCACCAAGTAACCTGTATTGTTTGTCAACCACTCTGACGCTACTGTCAAGTTTGAAACCTTAGCTGAGGTTCCTGCCACTAGCGTAAGGTCAACGTTATCTTGACCGATGATTTCTGAAGCATGTTGAAGTGTCAAGTTGACAGTCATCGTCTTAGTTTCTGCTGTTGGATTAGACACAACAACAGAATAGTTAATATCACCATCTGTCTTGCTATAAGCAGCTTTTGTTGTTTCTGGATCTGTCAAGTAAGCATCACCATTTAAGTTTTGCTCTGTCACTTCTGTAACTGGTGTCACTTGAGCAGTTGAATGGCGTCCTGCTTCAGTAGCATTATCAGATGATGATGTGATGGTTTCCACAGCAGCTGACTCAGGATCTAGTGCTTCACTGGCTACAAGCATTTCTGAGCTAGCACTCTCTGCTGTCACAGCTTGTGAAAATATTGTAGAAGCTGTTGCTGTTGTTGCAGTATCTGTCGCAACAGCGGCAGATGATGGACCTACTTCTGTTGTCGCAACTGGAGCAACTGCCTCCGTTGGTACCACCACCAAGTTATCTGCTTCAGTTGTAATGACTGGTTTTGTTGCTTCTGAACTGACCATGCTATCTGCCTTGGCGACCTGATTCATCCCTAGGACACCGCCGGCTACAAACAACCCTGATAATAATTTAGTTGACGCTACTTTCTTTGACATATCTCTCTATCCCTCTAAAAAAAGTTTAAATCACCTCGGCGTTTCAAATTATCACTATTGGTATTTGCATGCTGTGAACTCGAGTTATTTTTTAGTTTCATAAAAATCGCTTGGTGTTTCTTATGAAACTAATGTTAACTTAATCTTTTTTGTAAGACAAGGGAATTTCCGGCAATCCTCGTAAACGGTAATTTTTTCATCATGAATGGTCAGATTTTTTCAGAAATTTGAGAACGACATTTTCTAATTTCATTAAATATCCACTTGGTTAAGCCTACTTAAAATAACAAAAATAAATCCCAAATAATGAAAATCAAGCACCTAAATTGCCCATACGATGAGAGTAAAAAAACCACCTCTCACACAAGGCGAGAAATGGTTTGTTTATCGATTTTTAGTATCTAAAATAATGGTCACAGGTCCGTCATTGACCAGACTAACCTGCATATCTGCACCAAAGCGTCCTCTTTCTACAGGAACATGTGTTGACAAGGATTGGTTGAAATCGTCATAGAGCTGGCTAGCCATGTCAGGCTTTGCAGCACCTGTAAATGCTGGTCGATTCCCTTTTTTCGTATCTGCAAAAAGCGTAAACTGAGAAATCGACAAAATCTGGCCACCAATATCCTTAACAGAAAGATTCATCTTGCCATCTTCATCTGAAAAAATACGCATATTGACAATCTTACGAACTGCATACTCTAGATCTTCTTTGGTGTCCTCTGGACCAACTCCGACCAAGAGTAAGAGCCCCTGTTTAATAGCACCAACCGTAGAATCCTCAATAACCACAGAGGCACTTTGCACGCGCTGAATCACAATCTTCATCGCAGTAACTCCTTAACCATTCGTACGTTTAACACTGTAAACATCAGGGATAATTTTAATCTTATCCACTAGACCAGTCAATTCAATAAGGTTTGCAATTTCAAAGCTAACGTGAATATTGGCAAACTTCATGTCCTTAGTTGGTTGCGCATTGACCGTCGCAATACTCTTAGTCGTATTTGACAAGATTTGAAGAACATCATTCAACAGACCTGAACGGTTAAGACCATAGATGTCAATCTCAGCCAAATAAGATTTATTAGCATTACGCTCATCCCACTCTACTTCAATTAACCGTTGTTCATAACCTTCCTGACTCTTGATATTATGGCAGTCTGAACGGTGAATGGCGATACCACGTCCTTTAGTGATGTAACCTTCAATTTCGTCTCCAGGCACTGGGTTACAGCACTTGGCAATACGCATGAGGAGACCCGACGCACCTTGAATGATGACGCCATTTTCACTCTTAACCTTAAGAACTTCTTTCTTCTCAGTCTTAACTTCGCCACCGTTCATTAGCTCTTCAGCTTCAGCTTTTGCCTTAGCACGCTCTTCCTCGCGGCGTTCTTTTTCTGTCAGACGATTGAAAACAGCAGCAGCACTAATTTCGCCAAAGCCAACAGCAGCATAGAGAGCTTCTTCACTACGCACACTCATACGAGGGAGAATTTCCTCAATATGTTTCTTGTCTAGGTACTTATTGGCAATGTAGCCATGCTCTTGGAAGTAGGCAATCAAAAGCTCACGACCCTTGGTGATAGAAGCTTCCTTATCCTGATTCTTAAAGAATTGTCGAATTTTATTTCTGGCCTTAGTTGTTTTGACCATCTTAATCCAGTCACGACTAGGACCAAAAGAATTGGCATTAGTGACAATCTCAACCACATCACCTGTCTTAAGTTTGGCAGTCAAGGGCACCATACGGCCATTAACCTTAGCACCTGTAGCCTTCTCTCCAACTTGGGTATGGATAGCATAGGCAAAGTCAATAGGTCCTGAATCTTTAGGCAATTCCTGAACAGCACCATTTGGCGTAAAGACATAAATACGCTCTGAGAAGATATCCTCTTTAACAGAGTCTACAAATCCCATAGCATCACCATTTGAGGCATCTTGAAGTTCAACAAGATCTTTAATCCAGTTCATTCCCAAAGCGGACTCTTTTGAATCTACTTTGCCCTTAATCCCTTTCTTGTAAGCCCAGTGAGCTGCAACCCCGTATTCGGCAACTTGGTGCATTTCCTTGGTACGGATTTGGATTTCAATAGGTCCTTTTGGTCCATAAACCGTTGTATGGATAGACTGGTAACCATTGGATTTAGGATTGGCAATATAGTCTTTGAAACGGCCAGGCATCGGACGCCAGAGCTCATGAATGTATCCCAACATGGCATAAACATCACTGTGCGTCTCCATGACACAGCGAATGGCAATCAAATCATAAATTTGATCAAAGCGCTTCTTCTTATCACGCATCTTACGATAAATTGAGTAGATGTGTTTGGGGCGGCCATAAATGTCTCCGACAAGTCCCTGTTCAGAGGTATAGGTCTTGATTTTAGCGACAATCTCATCCACAAGTTCCTCACGTTCACGGCGTTTTTCCTTCATCATGTGGGAAATTTTGTAGAATTCCACCTCGTTAAGGTAACGGAAGGCCATATCTTCCAGTTCCCATTTAATACGGCTGATACCCAAACGGTGAGCCAAGGGAGCATAGATTTCCATTGTTTCACGAGAAATACGCTCTTGCTTGTCCTTACGAAGATGCTTGAGGGTACGCATATTATGCAAACGGTCTGCCAATTTAACCAAGATAACACGAATATCCTTAGACATGGCCATAAGCATCTTACGGTGATTTTCAGCTAGTTGCTCCTCGTGTGACTTGTACTCGACCTTACCAAGCTTGGTAACACCATCTACGATATTTCGTACATCCGTACCAAAATCCGTTTCCAAATCATCGAGCGTTTTTTCGGTGTCTTCAACGACATCGTGTAAGAAACCACAGGCTACTGTCACTGCATCAAGATGAAGGTCTGCCAGGATACCTGCCACTTGAATAGGATGAATAATATAAGGTTCTCCTGACTGACGAGATTGCCCACTATGAGCATCTGTCGCATAATGCCAGGCTTTTTCAACTAATTTCAAATCATCTGCTGACATGTAGGCCGAGCAAATGTCTAAAATTTCTTCTCCTGTTACATTTTTATCTTTAGCCATGATTTCTTCCTTCGCTTCTTTTAATAACCTTTATTTTATCACTTTTACAAGTAAAGAAAAAGAGCTAGATAGGCAATTATTAACTGCAAGGAGCCAACTTGAAAAGCACAACATCTTGTGTTAGAATGATTGAGCAAACACAAGATATAGATAGAAAGAGGACGCTTATGTCTCAACTTACCCTCGTTTATATTAGTCTAAGTGGCAATACCCAAAGCTTTGTCAAACGTATGTCTGACTACCTATCCCTCAACCACGGGATTGAATGTCGCCAAATCAATATTAAAGAGCTTAATCATGAAACCTTCCAAGTAGATGAACCCTTTGTCGCACTCTTGCCAACCTACCTTGAAGGTGGAAATGGCGTGGACAATGGAGATGTCGAAATCCTAACCAATCCACTGGGAGATTTTATCGCAGCCCATGATAACCACAAACGTTGCTTTGGTATCATCGGTTCTGGTAACCGTAACTTCAATAACCAGTACTGCCTAACCGCTAAACAATACAGTCAACGTTTTGGCTTCCCTATGTTGGGAGACTTTGAGCTTCGTGGCACGCAGTCTGATATCGAACGTCTAGCACCTATTATCCTAGAAGCCCAAAAGAACTTTAACCAACGCTAAAACTAGAGCAAAAAAGCCCTGATAGGGGCTTTTTATCTTGCTTAATTTTTCTCTTGCTTTTTGATTCCAAAGAATCCAGCCAAGGTCATAAGAACCATACCAGTTAAAGTTGCTGACATAGATTCGTCTGAACCAGTGTTTGGCAAGCTCTTGGCTGAGCTTGAAGGTTGAGTTTCTTGCACTTGAGCTTGAGGTAAGATAACGACTTGAGCGTTTGACAATTGGATAGCTGAAGCAGGTTTAGCCATGCTAGCAACTGCAGTAGCATTTGGTTTCACATGCTTAGTTTGGTCTGCCATCTCAACACCTTTTGGTGACTTCTCAGATTCTTTCTTAGTCGTATCCTCAACTTGATTTGCCTTTTCCTTAACAACAAAGCGGTACTCTGCAAATCCTGCTTGTGTTGATGGTCCTACATAACTAATGGCATCCTGACCAGCAAGGTGGGCACGTGCATTGTCAGATGAGGCAAAACGGATATCTGCATTCGTAATATTAGGAACGAAACTCCAATTTCCATCAGCAGTTGGGTTAATCGTTTTCTCACTAACGATATAATCAATGATTGCCTGACGATTCTCAAGATTGAGGAGACGTTTTTCTGCAGCATCCTTAACACCAGGGAAGTTACCAGTCGCACGATAGTTGTTAGTCACGACAAGGAAAGTCTGATTCAAATCAATGGGTTTACCTTGATAAGTCAAGTCACGAACACGACTAGCATCTGGGTTAACCAACTTACCTTCACGATCGTATTTGTTAGGTTGTGTCAAATCAAACTTATAAGTCAACCCATCAATCACATCGTAATTGTATGAGCGATAGCTACTATTAATGAGTTGTTGTGGCTCTTTGCTATTAGGATCAATTTGATTGAACTGTCCTGCAGACATTTCCAACCATTCTTTTATTTGTGCACCAGTCACCTTGAGTAGGGCAGTAACATTGTCGTAGAGGTAGAGGTCCGCGACATTCTTAATGGCTAATGGTCCTGCTGGAATATCGGTATAGTAGGTCGCATCCCCACGAGTCCCCGCCTTGAAAGGTGCTGCAGCTGAGAGGAGTGGAAGATTCGCATCTGCTGTTCCAGCTACTTGTTTTTTAGCATACCATAGTTGTGCATTATTAACGATTTGAATAGATGGATCGTCCTGAACCTGAGCAAAGTAGCTAGTGATTGGTGCAGTAGTCTCACCAACTTCCTTACGAACATAGTTGATTGTTCCATTATGGTCATGAGCAGCCATATTAATTAAATCCTTGTCCGCAACATCTGACTTAGTATCAATCTTTTCAAGCTTGGCCTTACTGTTAACAACTTTCCATTTACCATCCGTGTAAGTCAATTTGACATCCATGATGCCTAGATGATCTCCGAATTTACCAGCCATAACCACAGGTTTCCCATTGATGAGACCATTGACATCATCTACACCAGGGTATTTCGCATAAAAACTTGTACCATCCCCATTTGGGAAATCCGCATGAGAATGCCCTGTCGCAACAGCATCAACACCTTCGATACCAGCAATTTGGTAACCTTCATTTTCCTCATTCTTAGTGTATTCATTGTCACCAATACCAGAGTGAGCAGCAACAAGGATAAAGTCAGCTCCTGCAGCCTTCATCTTAGGAACGATAGCCTTAACAGCCTCCATTGGATCGTCAACAGTTACCTTACCTTCAAGATTGGCCTTATCCCAAACCAAAATCTGTGTTGGAAGGACACCTGTAATACCGATTTTTAGCGTTACCTGTTTGCCATCTGTATCAGTAAAGGTCTTGTTAACAATCTTATAAGGGTTGTAATAGTAGTCACCTGTCTGAGCATTACGCACATTGGCATTGATAATGTTAATCTTAGCAGCCTTAACCATACGATCCAAAAATTCTAGACCATAGTTAAACTCGTGGTTTCCAAGTGTTTCGGCATCGTAGCCCAGCATCTCAAAGGCTTTGTACATAGGGTGAGTCTCACCTTGGGCAACAGGGTCAATCAAAGCCTTATAAGTCCCAAAAGGAGTTCCCTGAATCGTATCCCCACTGTCCACTAAGACCGTATTGGGATTAGTTTCACGGGCTTTTTTGATAAGGACAGCAGTTTTAGACAAACCAACTGTTTGAGACGGCTTATCTTGATAATAATCATAGTTAACCAAGTTGGTATGAAGGTCTGTTGTTGACAAAATCTGCATATCAACGGTCTGCCCCTCATGAGCAGGCTCTGTAACAGTTTCAGCCTGTACTGGCACCGCTGGTGTCACCTGATTGGCATTCGTCAAAACAGCACTGGCTTCTTGACTTGATTGGGCCGTCGAGGTATTAGCTGATGACTCTGCAGATGCATTTGTCGCTACTGTTGTTGATGTAGGAGATACAGTCTCTGTTCCTCCTTGAACAGCTGTTCCCGCAGTTCCTTGTACTGATACGGTAGCAGCTCCACTATCTGTCACAGTTTCTGTAGAAGTAGTTGGTACTGGTGCCGTTGCCTCATCAGCTTGACCTAGGACTTGTGGCACAGTCAAAAGAGCAAAAAGGCCCAAAACCACGGCAGATTGAGTCACATAACGATTCGTTTTCATTAAAAATCTTCCCCTTTTATAAAGATAGTACAATTATATTAAATCTAAATAAGATTATCAACTTTTTTAGAAATGCTCGATTTGTCATACAAAACTAATGGCACGATGCAATCTTAGCTTAAAAGTGTCAAATACAAAAAAAGTTGGAACAAGGCCAACTTTCTCTTACTTATTCAATTCCAAGGCATAACTGACACTACTCAAAGCGTAGAGAGGAGCGGTTTCCGTCCGCATAATGCGCGGTCCAAGGCCAATTTTAACGCCACCAGCTTCTTCAAATGCATCAATCTCAGACGGAGAAATACCACCTTCTGGTCCAAAGATAAAGAGAATTTTCTGACCATTCTCTACCTGAGCCAACTCACGAGCTAGAGTAGCCAACTCACCTGCTTTGGCTGTTTCCTCATAGGCGATAAAAATCTTATCAAAATTATCTAATTCTGATAGAAATTCCCCTTTTTTCTCGAACAATCTGACTTCTGGCACACGATTACGCTTGGATTGTTCTGCAGCTCCTAGAGCAATTTTGGCAAGCTTATCTTCCTTCTTGGCTAGCTTCTTACCATCCCACTTAACCACAGACCAGTCGGCAGGGAAGGCCCAAATAGCCTGAGCTCCAAGCTCTGTTGCCTTTTGTGTCACCAACTCCAGTTTATCTCCCTTGGGAAAACCTGAGGCAATGCTTACAGATACAGGCATCTCGACATTATCAGTTAAATCTTCAATCACTTCAAAGACGTGATTCTCACGGTCAGTCACACGCGCAAGACGCTTGATACCATCTTCAAAAACCAAGACAACCTGATCATCCTCTGTTAAACGCATAACGTTAAACATATGCTTCACAGTATCCTTGTCTTTGATAATTACTGGATTTTCAACCTGCCCCTTTATAAAATACTGTTGCATTTAGCCTCCAATCACACCTGAAATATCATCTGTCTTCTTGAAGACACAGGCATTCCACTCTCCCTGAACCATGTGAGTTTCTAGGAAGAAACCAGCTTTCTCAGCCGATTCACGCACCATATCCCATTTTTCAGAGATAATCCCTGACATAATCAAATAACCTTCATCCTTAACCAAACGGTCGGCATCTTCTGTCAGGTGGATGAGAATATCCGCCAGAATATTAGCCACGATAACATCAGCTTCTTGCGTCACGCCCTTCAAAAGATCTCCCGCAGCAACATGAATATTTTCCATACCAGGATTCATATCAATGTTTTCCTGTGCCACTCGAACCGCTACATCGTCAAGGTCATAAGCGTAGATTTCCTTGGCACCAAGCAGAGAGCTAGCAATCGAGAGGACTCCTGAACCAGTCCCCACATCAATCACCGTCTCACCACCACGAAGCACCTGCTCCAAGGCAAAGAGGCTCATCTTAGTTGTTGGATGTGTTCCTGTCCCAAAGGCCATACCAGGATCCAACTTAATGATCTTTTCCCCCTCTGATGCCTCATAATCCGTCCATGACGGTACGATAGTCAGGTCATGGGTAATGCGAGCTGGTTCATAGTATTTTTTCCAATTCTCAGCCCAATCTTCTTCAACCAATTCTTGAGTAGCTAAGTGAATATCTCCAGTTTCAAGACCAAAATCTGTCAACTCAGCCAAACGCTCATTGACCTGCTTAGTAATGGCCTCGATATCTGCTGACTCTGGATAATAAGCCGTAATTTTAACCGTTTCAACCTGCTCAACCTCAGGATAAAGTTCCCCAAAACGGTCCGCATTTTCCAAATAATCTGCACTATCATCAATAGCCACACCCTGGCTCCCAGACTCAATTAAAATATTAGAAGCCGCTTCTTCGACCTCACGATTAACTTCAATCGTTAATTCTTGCCATTTGTCCATTTATTTCTCTGTTTCCTTTCCTACTAAATAGTCTTTAAAGCGTTCCTGCAACTGGGCAATGACACCTTCTGCTTTTATAAAATCCTCTACAGGCATTAGTTTAAATTCCTGTCCCTCGTCACCAAAACGAATCTCACGATACTGCTCTTGGCTAATTTGGCCAACCACAAAGACAGCTGACCTATCTTTATCCAACATACTAGGATAGATTTTCGACCAAATAATCGATTCCTCTTTCAAAGTCAAGCCCAGCTCCTCCCAGACCTCACGTTGAAGACATTCAAGAGGCGTTTCTTGACCTTCTCTTCCACCACCTGGCAACTCCCATGTATTTGGCCAAGGAATATCTGGTTTATTATCTCTGAGAATGACCAAAATACTTTGCTCTACGAGTAAGGCAGCCTTAACACCTGTAAAATCGAACTGATTTTTTAAATAAGCATCCATCCCTTTTCGCTCCCTTTAATACCTTGGATAAGCAAAAAATTCCTTCTCTTCAAGTTGAGCTTTCCCTTTTTCGAAAGCTTCTTTGTCCCAAACCAAACCGAATTCCTCAGGTCCATCATCAGATAGAAAATCCATCAAGTCACTCAATCCTTCTGTTGCCACCTCATTCAAGGTCTCCGCAAAATAGGACAAAAACTCACGAGATAGACCTTTCTTAGGTTCATATGGAATTGTCACTAGGTAGTCCTCTTCATCAAAACGTGATTTTGCTGGATTGTAAAAGAGCACGTAATCCTCAAAAATGACATCTTCATCAGACACTTCACCCTTATCATCAATAGTCTCGACATTGCTACTGTTTTGCGCTTCCAGGATAAACGTTACTTCCACAGCATGATTCTTTTTATCCCAGTCCATAGCAAAATCATAGTCCAAGTGCTTATCCAGTTCTTCTTCTAATACTGACAAAAAGCCAAATTTAGCCATTTGTTTTCCTCATTCTTTCTTATTATTCCCTTTATTTTAGCATAAAAGGAACTAATAAAAAACAGAGTAGGCTATCCCACTCTGTCTTAGATAATTATTTAGCATTTTCAACTGCTGCTGTCACAAAGGCACTGTAAAGTTCTTCCGCATGGTTTGGACGGCTATGATATTCTGGGTGGTATTGCGCTGCCACAAAGAATTTCTTGTCTGGGAGTTCTACAACTTCCATCAAACGATTATCTGGTGACACACCTGAGAATACAAAGCCCTCAGCCTCAAACTGTACACGGAACTTAGTATTAAATTCATAACGGTGACGGTGACGACGTTGAACAACTTCTTGGTTGCCATAAGCTGCAGCTGCCTTAGAACCTGGTTTCAACTTACATGGGTAAAGACCAAGACGAAGAGTACCACCCATGTCTTCAATGTCAATTTGATCACGCATAATATCGATAATTGGATATTTTGTGTTTGGATCAAGCTCAGCTGAATTAGCGCCATCCAAGTGAAGAATGTGGCGAGCAAACTCAATACATGTCAATTGCATACCGAGACAGACACCCAACATTGGCACATCATTCTCACGTGCATAACGAATAGCTTGAATCTTACCTTCAGTACCACGTTGACCGAAACCACCAGGAACAATAATACCATCAGCATCAGCCAAACGAGAAGCAACATTTTCAGCAGTCAAATCATTAGCATTGACCCAGTCAATATCAATGGCAGTATCATTTGCCAAACCTGAGTGTTTAAGTGCCTCAACTACTGACAAGTAAGCATCGTGAAGCTCCACATACTTACCAACAAGAGCAATTTTAGTTGTTTTCTTAAGGTTAAGCACCTTATCAACCATAGCAGACCACTCTGTCATATCTGCAGCTGGAGCATCCAGTTTCAAATGATCACAAACGATTTGATCCATACCTTGAGCCTGCATATTAAGTGGCACTTGATAGATATGTTCCACGTCGAGTGATTCGATAACAGCCTCAGGTGCAACATCACAGAACTGAGCTAATTTATTCTTGATTCCTTGACCAGCAGGTTGTTCTGTACGAATAACCAACATATTTGGTTGGATACCCAAACCACGCAATTCCTTAACAGAGTGTTGCGTTGGCTTTGTCTTCATTTCACCAGCAGCCTTCAAATAAGGAAGAAGCGTTGTGTGGATATACATAACGTTGTCAGAGCCCACATCAGCCTTCATTTGACGAAGAGCTTCAAGGAATGGAAGACTTTCAATATCACCAACCGTACCACCAACTTCAGTGATAATGACATCTGAATCAGTTGTTGTCGCTGCGCGCTTAATCTTGTCTTTCAAAGCATCTGTGATATGCGGAATCACCTGAACAGTCGCACCAAGATACTCTCCTTTACGTTCCTTACGCAAAACTTCGCTATAAATCTTACCAGTAGTCACGTTAGAGTATTTATTAAGATTGATATCAATAAAACGTTCGTAGTGACCAAGGTCAAGGTCAGTTTCAGTACCATCATCAGTGACATAAACTTCACCGTGTTGGTAAGGACTCATTGTTCCTGGGTCAATATTGATGTAAGGATCAAATTTTTGAATCGTAACCTTAAGACCACGGTTCTTAAGCAAACGCCCAAGACTTGCAGCTACAATCCCTTTACCAATTGAAGATACCACACCACCAGTGACGAAAATATATTTTGTCATGTTAACTCCTTATAATATAATTCAAAACAACTACAGATAGCAGATTGGTTACCCACTCAGATAATCACGATAGTCCTTTCCTAGTACCTGATGGGTGCCGTACAAAGTACCTCACCTTAGACAAGTCCAGTAAATGACTAAAAACAAAAATGACCCCCAAGAGTTTTACTCTGGGAGCCTTAATCATGACCTCTTCAAAAGAGGTGCCCGATAAATAGTCTAAACTATCCAAGACCATTTGTCAATGAAAACTTAGTCGTTTGACTCATCCTCATAGTCATCGTCATCATCTTCTTCTGACAACTCAACATCATCCAAATCATCATCTGGAATAATTTCATTCAACTCAGAGTCATAAGATTCCACTTCGGCTTTCTCATCATCTTCGCTATCGTCGTCATATTCAAGACTATCAGAATCAGGTGTAAAGTTCTCGTCTTCTGGATCATCGTCATTATAATCGATGGCATCTTCATCACCATCCATGAAGGCATTAACTTTCTTGTTCTTACGTTTTGGTGCATTTTCATCAGTATCTTCCAATGTGATGACCTCTTCATCGATTTCATCAATTGCATACCATGAACGCAAGCCCCATTTGTTATCACCTAGTGGAATGAAACTTCCATCCGTATTCAAATCTGAATAAAAGAATGGCAAAGCATTGCGGATATCAGCATCCGATTTTTCTAAGTAATTTTGAATTTCATTGACCAAATCATTGAAATACATTTCATTATCACGACCACGTGTTTCTAAGATAGCACGGGCCACTTCAATCATTGATAATTCACTTTTTTCTTGTCCAGCAAATACGTCTAGTTCCAAAGTGGTTCTCCTTCATTCTTACTCAAGCTAGTTTCTATCAGAAATAGCTCAGCAATCAATTTTTCGCTACCTTTTATTTTACGCTAAAAAGAGTCAATAGTCAAAGTATTTATAGAAGAAAAAATCAAGTCTCAACAGAAACTTGATTTTAGTCATATTATTTAACTTTTGCTGTGCTTGTAATAACTTCAACAGCTTTCTTCATAGTGATATCGTGTTTAAGCATTTCAGGTGAAAGAAGTGCAGAAACTTGTGATACTTCCATGTTGTACTCAGCTGCAAGATCATTAATTTCTTTTTGGATTTCTTCTTCTGTAGCATCGAATCCTTCAGCAGCAGCAACAGCTTCGATAACAAGGTTAGTTTTCACACGTTTGTCAGCGTCAGCTTCATATTGTTTGTGAAGATCTTCTTGAGTTGTACCAGTGATTTGGAAGTACATTTCAGGAGAGATACCTTGACGTTGCATGTTGCCCATGAATTCGTTCATAGCACGGTGAACTTCGTCTTCAACCATTTCTGCTGGCAATTCAACGATTTCAGCGTTTTCAACAGCCAAATCAAGTGCAGCACCTTCAACAGCGTCATCAAATGCGATTTCTTTAGCTGCTTCAAGTTCTTTACGGTATTTAGCTTTCAACTCATCAAGAGTTTCAACTTCATCGTCAAGATCTTTAGCCAACTCATCATCAAGAGCTGGAACTTCTTTAGCTTTAACTTCGTTAACTTTAGTAACAAATACAGCAGCTTTACCTGCAAGGTCAGCAGCTTGATAGTCTTCTGGGAAAGTTACTTTAACTTCTACTTCATCACCAGCTTTTGCTCCAACCAATTGGTCTTCGAAACCTGGGATAAATTGACCTGAACCAAGTTCAAGAGAGTGGTTTTCACCTTTACCACCATCAAATTCAACACCGTCTACTGAACCAACAAAGTCGATAACAACAGTGTCGCCATTTTCAGCTGCACCTTCTTTAACAACCAATTCAGACAAGTTTTTGCGTTCGCTTTCAAGCTTAGCATCAACTTCTTCATCAGTAACTTCTTTAGAAGCTTCAACTGAAACTTCAAGATCTTTATATGCACCAAGTTTTACTTCAGGTTTTGTAACAACTTCTGCAGTAAGTGTCCAATCTTGACCTTTTTCAATTGATTTTACATCAATTTTTGGTTGTGCAACAACATCAAGACCAAGTTCAGCAATCGCTGCTTCATAAGCTGCTGGAAGAATTGCATTCAAAGCATCGTCGTAAAGAGCTTCTTCACCAAATTTTTGGTTAAATACGGCACGAGGCATGTGTCCTTTACGGAAGCCTGGAGCGTTCAAATTCTTTTTAACCTTGTTAAATGCTTGATCCAAAGCTGGTTGAATTTTATCTTGACCGATAGTGAATGTCACCACACCACGGTTAGTGGCTGTGTTTTCAAATGATACAGACATGTAGTCATTCTCCTTAAAATTTTTTATAGATACAGTTTAGTTTACCATATTTCAAAGCCTTTTAAAAGTTTTTTTATCCAATTTAATCACAAGAAAATCGTTAGAAACTGCTACTTTATCAAAATTTTGATAAACTAGAACTATGAATATTTTACAAAGATACATCCAACAATTTAATTTTGAAGAGACCCTAATGGTACTCATTACGAAAGGGATTAAACTCCTTATTCTCCTCATCATCTTTCTTCTTAGTAAGAAGATTATCAACTTCCTTTTTAAACATACAGTGGGACGCTCTCTAGCTTGGACAATTCAAACACCTGCTCGACAAAAAACCATTGAACGATTACTACACAATTGCATGAACTACGTGCTATACTTCTTCCTTATTTACTGTCTTCTTAGTATCCTTGGGGTCCCAGTATCTAGCCTCCTTGCTGGGGCAGGACTTGCTGGAGTTGCTCTTGGTCTAGGAGCTCAGGGCTTCCTATCTGATGTCGTTAATGGTTTTTTCATATTGTTAGAAAACCAATTTGAAGTCGGTGACGCAGTTGAAGTAGGAGCCGTTACAGGCCTTGTTTCAACCGTAGGTATTCGAACTACTCAAATTCGAGGATTTGATGGAACCCTCCATTTTATACCTAACAGAAATATCACAATTGTATCCAACAAATCTCGAGGGGACATGAGAGCTCAAATTGATATCCCAGTCTATCCGTCAACCGATATCAATAAAGTGACAAGCATCATACAAGAAGTAAATCGAGAAAACATTGAAAACTATCCTCAAATCTGTGGAGCTCCAAATATCATTGGATTAAGCACAACTCCTTCTGGACAACTAGTATTTCGTATTGATATTTTTACGAAAAATGGACAACAAATTCATATCTATGCTGATTTCTTAAAACTTTACCAAGAAGCCCTAACCAAAGAAAATATTGAACTTCCAAGATTCATTGGGAACCCTATAGCAGTAAAATAAATTCTTTACACTACATTAAAAACACTTCAAAAGATAGATAACAGAAATCTACTTTCGAAGTGTTTTTTATGACTTTTACTCAATAATACTAGACTAGAATCTATATTCAAAATTAATCATCTTCATTATAAGGATCAAAATCTACCATCCAAAATTTTAACTCCCTGATCATCTTTTTTCGACCTCTAAAACATTCTCCAGCTAGCAGACGGTCTAACTTAGTAGCATCTTCCGAAGACAACTGATTACGGAAAGCATTAAGCTGCTCATCATAAACAAGCCTATCTACCGCATCTAACTCTTTATTCGGGAGACAAAAAGCAATATCTGAAATTTCGATATAACATTGTCGATTAGCTTGTCGTTTTACAGACTCCTGCCTTCTAACCTCATCATTAAGTCTATTCCTAAATTTCGTTTTAAAATATCGCCGTAACTTATCATCATCAGACTTTAATTCAGGAAACTTTTCTAAAAGCTGATAAAGCGTCATCATAGCTTCTTGCTCCATATCAGCTTGGTCCCAAAGTTGGATGAAATATTGTCTACTAGCCTTAAGTACAATCGGCCTTACAACTTCATATGCGTGAACAAAAACTTCTTGTTCCATTAAACCTCCTATAAATAGATAAAATATTTGTAATTAAAATAATTACGAAATCTATTATAAGAGATACATAAGAAATAAAATAGAGACATATATGTCACTATAAAAATGATAGACTCTATAATTTCTGTAGTGGGTAAAAACCACTGTAGAGATTATAGAGCTTTTTGAGTATACACAAAAAGTCCCATAAGAACTATAATGAAAAGCGACCAAAC
>NZ_JALT01000008.1:0-1753 GCF_000525585.1 Streptococcus sp. ACS2 | reverse complement strand
TGGTGGTCAATACTATAGTGATGACCAAGGCAACTGGTATTATAAAGATGCCAGTGGTAAAAACCTCGTAGGCGAACAGACTATCGATGGCCAAAATGTTTATTTCCGCAGTAATGGGCAACAAGTTAAGGGGCCTTTACTCGATAGGAATAATAATCTATTTCGTTACTACGATGTTGATACTGGGCAACTATGGACGAATCGATACCTTGAATCCCAAGGTAATTGGTACTATTTAGGTAAAGATGGCTATCCACTCACTGGAGAACAAACTATCAATGGTCAAGAAGTCTACTTCGATTATAAAGGTGTTCAAATCAAAGGTGACTTTAGCGGAGAGGACTATAGCTATCCAGATCAAACTTTCTATTACGACTCTAACTCTGGTGCAAGGGTCCGAAAAGAAGGTCTAGTTCAGAATAAAAAAGGCCAAACCTTTTACATCAAGAACGATGGTTCTAAATTTACAGGAATACGTGAAATTGATGGTAATATCTACTATTTCAAAGCACGTGAAGCTGCCTCTCCTGTTGATACCGGCGTCCTACAAAAAGGAATCAGCATTTTACTAGAAGAAGGGCAAAATTCACCACATACTTATGGTTTTGGTACCCCTACTAATATTACCCGTCGCTACTATTTTGACTCAGTTACTGGTCAAGCCGTTAAAAATCGCTATGTCCAAGAAAATGATGGCTGGTACTATTATGGTGCAGATGGAAATGCTATTCGTCCTCAAGATGGTGAAGTCAATATAGACGGTCAAATCGTTTACCTATATGCTAATGGTCGTCAAGCTAAGGGAGAGCTTGTTCTCGACAATGGTGTTCTTCGCTACTATGATCCTAATTCTGGAGCACGCGTCTCTAACACCACTCTAACAATTAATGGTATGACCTATCGATTTGATGAAAACGGCGTAGGTATGGATGCTCCTAACCCAAATGGTTATTATAGCGACGATAATGGAAACTGGTATTATAAGAACGTAAATGGAGACAACCTCACTGGTGCTCAAATCATTAACGGTCAAAAGTTATTTTTCCGCGACAATGGTCAACAGGTTAAAGGTGCTTATGGTGATTCCTACGGTGATTTATACGCATTCTACGATGTTAATTCAGGAAACCTTGTAACCAATCGTTATGTTGAATACATGGGTAATTGGTACTATGTTGGTAAAGACGGTAAACCAGTCAAGGGAGCTCGAAATATCGATGGACAAGATGTCTTCTTCAACTATCGAGGGGTACAAGCCAAAGGTGATTTTGGTCGAGATGGCGTATATATGCCTGAGTACTATTACGATAAAGATAATGGTCGCAAAGTAACCAAAGCTGGGTTTGTTAAAGATAACAGAGGCTTAACTTACTATCTTGACGAGAAAGGTGAAAAAGTCCTTGGACTTCATGAAATCAATGGTGACTTATATTACTTCCGTCAAGGTGGTGCCTATAAGTACACCCAACTAGGTGATATGTGGCAGGATAGTATTAATTACATCAATGGTAAAATCTACTACTTCGGTCATGACGGTAAAGCAATTAAAAATCGTTTCTATCAATGGGGTAATGACTGGTACTACTTCTATGCGGATGGTACAGCCGCTACTGGTGCCGTTCAGATTAATGGACAAAAACTTTACTTCGATAAAAATCATGGTAGACAAGTTAAAGGCGCTTTTGCACCAGATGGTCACTACTACGATGAAAACTCTGGTGAGCTCGTAACCAACCAAACCCGTACCATCAAT
>NZ_JALT01000007.1:0-1441 GCF_000525585.1 Streptococcus sp. ACS2 | reverse complement strand
TGTCCCCGCAACCAACGAAATTTAACCGTAGGCTGATGTCTGCGGTTTTTTAGTGCAATGGATTAAACAGTGGCGTATTGCCGGTCTTTTGTGGCTTATAGGACAAAAAACGTGTTACAAAACCGCTATAGCCATTGAAATTTCAATGGCTATAGCGGTTTTATCTTTTTTGAAAGAAGATAGAGGGTGGACAAAAAACGTGTTTAGAATGCTTGTTAACAGTTGAAATTTCAACATGTATTGGCGTTATATCTTTCTGAGAATGAATTATCGGGAGGATACCGAATGAAGAGCGTTAATTGTCCATATTGTGGAGCCAAATGTATCAGACATGGAAAGAATAGTTCAGGTACGCAGAGATGGTTTTGCCCTGAGTGCAAGTCATCATTTACACCTAAAATCGATAACTCTTCAAAGCAATTAAATATGTTCCTGAAGTGGTTGTTTGGACGAAGCACTCAAGCGAATATGCCGGGTGGAGGCAGAACATTTCGTAGAAATACGGTAAAGTTCTGGAACCTGTGGCCTATGCCTCCTGTCATTGAGGACAAGAAAGACGTATTGTATTTAGACGGCATATATCTTGCCAGAAAGGCATGTGTATTGATCTGCTGTGATGACAAACATGTACTTGGATGGTATCTATGCAGATATGAGCATTCCGGTGCCTGGAAGGCATTGATGTCTAGAATAGAGGAACCTGTAATGGTGGTGTCTGATGGAGGCTCTGGTTTTAATAAGGCACTTCGTAAAACGTGGCCTCATGCGAGACACCAAAGGTGCCTGTTTCATGTGTTTTCACAGATAAAACGATATACGACAACGCGGCCTAAAACCCTTGCAGGGATTGAGTTATACACACTTTCAAAGGATCTGCTGAAGCTTGATACCAAAGAGGAAGCAGAGAAATGGACAGAAAGATTTGTGGAATGGATGAGCAAGTACAACAAATTCCTGAGCCAGATGTCCCGTGACGAAAACGGAAACTGGAGATACACACATGAAAGGTTGTTAAAGGCACAGCGCTCCATTGTAAGGCTGATAAAAGAAAACAGCATGTTCACATATCTGGATGAGCAGTTAAGTCAGGAAATAGATGAATTGCCGTCAACGAATAATCGGATCGAAGGAGGCGTCAATTCGAGGATAAGAGCATTGCTCCGGGACCATAGAGGGTTATCTGTCGAAAGAAGAATAAAAGCGGTCTTCTGGTGGTGTTATATGCACTCACCGGAGCCGCTTTCTGTGTCTGAAATATTGAGAGTGATGCCCACAGACAAGAGCATTTCAGATATATACGAAAGAATTTCGGATAGCGAAAAACGCACCTCAACTATCCCTATGTGGGGTGATGCTATCGTCTGGAGTGAACTCCATAGAGAGGACAATTATCCTTCTTACTGGGATTAGCAAAACACGTTTTTTGTCCTATAAGCCTCTT
>NZ_JALT01000006.1:0-23081 GCF_000525585.1 Streptococcus sp. ACS2 | reverse complement strand
CCGCTTGCTCGAGAAGAGGGATTTTAGAAGGCTTTTGAAAGTCGTACTTGATCATCTTTCCATGGCAATGAAGGCATGGTGGTGCAGAATAATCAAGTTTTGCATGAATCTCGATATGAGTATTAGTTTCCAAAACAAGAGAAATAATGATGTTAGGGTCTTTAATTCCAATTAATTCTGTGGTATTCTTAATAAGTCTCATGAGTTCTTCCTAATGATGGTTTGGTCGCTTTTCATTATAGTTCTTATGGGACTTTTTGTGTACATTGAAAAAGCTCCATAATCTCTACAGTGGTTTTACCCACTACAGAAATTATAGAGCCCTTTTTTCGTTAAAAAAATTGTCTCTTTTTTATACATTCAGGTCATTTGTCTGGGCAAAAAAGTGGTATAATAACTCTTGCTAAATCTTTATTTTGGAGTAAACATGGCTAAGTCAAAAAATACTATTGAAAGTCGGATAGATTACTCGATTCTCTTGCCAGTCCTTATATTGCTACTGGTTGGTTTGGTTTCGATATTTATAGCGACAAATTTTGATTACCCAAAGAATCTTGTGCAAGTCATGTCCCAGCAAGTACTATGGATTTTTCTAGGTTCAGTACTTGCTTTTGTTGTCATGTTATTTAATACAGAGTTTCTTTGGAAGATAACCCCCTGGCTCTATATTTTTGGTCTGGGACTTATGGTTTTACCCCTTGTTTTTTATTCGCCTGCTTTGGTGGCCTCGACAGGGGCAAAAAACTGGGTCAGTATTGGATCGGTCACCCTTTTCCAACCATCAGAATTTATGAAGATATCCTACATCCTTTTCCTTTCCAGAATTGGTGTTTGGGCCAAGCAAGGAAAGGAAGTGACTGACCTAAAAGATGACTGGTTGCTACTTTTCCAATATGTAGCTGTTACGCTTCCTGTCTTGGGGTTATTAGTTCTTCAAGGAGATATGGGGACCGCCTTGGTCTTTCTGGCTATTTTAGCTGGTATTATAGTGGTTTCAGGGATATCCTGGCGTATTATCCTACCAGTTGTTTTAGCCTTTGCTGCAGGTTTAGCCTTGTTTGTGATGGTATTTACCACAGATTGGGGTAAGGAAGCCATGCTCAAGATGGGAGTGCAAACCTACCAGATTAACCGTATCTCAGCTTGGTTGGATCCCTTCACTTATGCAGATGGTATCGCCTTTCAACAGACACAAGGGATGATTTCGATTGGTACTGGAGGAATCTATGGTAAAGGCTTTAATCATCTGGAGTTGAACGTACCGGTTCGTGAGAGTGACATGATTTTCACAGTCATTGCGGAAGATTTTGGTTTGGTAGGTGGTGGATTGGTTCTTTTAACCTATCTCTTCCTCATTTACCGCATGTTGCGAGTGACGTTTAAGTCTAACAATCGTTTCTATACCTTTATTTCGACAGGCTTTATCATGATGATTGTCTTCCATATTTTTGAAAATATTGGGGCAGCAGTGGGAATTCTTCCTTTGACAGGTATTCCTTTGCCCTTTATTTCTCAAGGGGGGTCATCACTCATCTCTAACTTGATTGGTGTTGGTTTGGTGCTTTCAATGGCTTATCAAACCAACCTCAACGAGGAAAATAAAATTCTCCTGGCTATGTCTCGTCGTATGCGTACGTCTGGAACTAGTCAAGTGAAACCTGTTTCTAAGAGCAAGTCTAAGAAAAATAAGCCTTCGAAGAGTGTTACTAAGGCCTCTCAAGAATTGGTCAAGGCTAAAGATAAGGTTGATAAGGCCACTGAGAAAATGCGTCAAACCATTTCTCAAAATACGCCAAGCATTCATCAAGGCAAGCGTCGTAAGGGTTCGAAAAAGAAACCGACACGTAAACATTAAGAGAAAACAAGTTGGTTAATCCAACTTGTTTTTCTTTGAAAAAAATTAAGGTCTGTGACCTTTTCTTTGCCCCTGCCTGTGGTATAATAAAAGTTGACTATTTTGAAAAGGGGTTTGCTATGATAGAGACAGCCAAACAGCAAGAACGTGCTATTTTAGTAGGTGTTGAATTGCAAGAAACAGAGCATTTTGACATGTCAATGGAGGAACTTGCCAGTCTTGCCAAAACTGCAGGAGCAGAGGTTGTAGCTAGCTATACCCAAAAACGTGAACGCTATGATAGTAAGTCTTTCGTAGGTTCAGGAAAATTAGAAGAAATCAAGGCCATGGTGGATGCGGATGAGATTACTACGGTCATTGTCAATAACCGTTTAACACCTCGTCAAAATACCAATCTTGAAGCAGCATTTGGCGTAAAAGTTATTGATCGTATGCAATTAATTTTGGATATCTTTGCCATGAGAGCTAGAAGCCATGAAGGGAAACTTCAGGTTCACCTAGCTCAACTAAAATACATGTTGCCCCGTTTAGCTGGTCAAGGGATTATGCTCAGCCGTCAAGCAGGGGGCATTGGTAGCCGTGGACCTGGTGAAAGTCAGTTGGAGCTTAATCGTCGTTCGATTCGTAACCAGATTGCTGATATTGAACGCCAGTTAAAGGTTGTTGAGAAGAACCGAGAAACCATTCGCGAAAAGCGTGTTGATTCAAGTGCCTTTAAAATTGGTTTGATTGGTTATACCAATGCTGGGAAATCAACAATCATGAACCTTATGACGGATGATAAGCAATATGAGGCTAATGAACTTTTCGCGACCTTGGATGCAACGACTAAGAAAATTTACTTAAAGGATCAGTTTCAAGTGACCTTGACAGATACGGTTGGTTTTATCCAGGACTTGCCAACAGAATTGGTTGCTGCCTTTAAGTCAACACTTGAAGAAAGTCGTAATGTGGATCTTCTTTTGCATGTTATTGATGCGAGTGATCCTAATCACGAAGAGCATGAAAAGGTGGTCTTAGACATTCTCAAAGACTTAGACATGACTGATATTCCTCGCCTAGCAATTTACAATAAGATGGATGTAGCTGATAACCTAGTAGCAACAGTCTTTCCAAATGTTCGTCTCTCAGCACGTGACAAGGGAAGTCGTGAGGCACTCAGAAGACTCTTGATTGATGAAATTCAACAGATTTTTGAACCCTTTAGTATTAAGGTCCATCAGGATCAAGCTTATAAACTTTATCAGTTGAGTCAATTAGCCTTGCTAGATAGCTACACTTTTGAGACAGAAGTGGAAGAAATTACAGGTTATATTTCACCGAAAAATAAATGGAAATTGGAAGAATTTTATGACTGATTATATGGATTTAGCTTTAAAATATGGTGGTTTTACAAGTTTAGATAAGGTCTATTTGGAAAATACCTTGTCAGACCTTTCGGACAGTCAAAAATTGGCTTTCATTACGCCACCACCAAGCGTGATTAATGCTTATTTTGCAGAGATTTACCAAAAACAATCTCCTGAAGCAGCGACGGATTACTATTTGGACCTTTCAAAGGAGTTGAACCTCTTTAACCCTGAACCATCTTTTGATGAGCACAAGCCTTTTATTCGTCTCAATCTGTCAGGAAAATCTTATGGATTTTGCTATGAAAATGCTGATGAGGTGGCCTTAGTCTTTGCCGAGCATTTAGAGGTTCCAACGGCTAGTATTTTGTTTGAGCTTGCTCAAGTTTTTCCGCAGTATAAGGTTTATCTTGAAGGCACTCAAATTAAGATGGCCAAGGTTGATTTTGACGAAGAAGTATTGGAAGAGTTAACACCTGAGACACAGTTACTTAGTCGTGTAACTAAGTTGAAGGGGAATGTCATTAAGTTGGCTAGCTTCAATCAAGATGAATTAGTGGAACTTTTGTCTCAATATAAAGGGCAAACCGTTTATTACGGATTTGCTCAGCGTGAATGCCTGGCTTATATTGTCCAGAAATAAGAAGAACGATAGATAGAAAGTATAGGAAGTCATGGAATTACAATTTTTAGGGACGGGTGCCGGGCAGCCCTCCAAGGCCCGTAACGTGTCGAGTCTGGTTCTGAAGTTACTCGATGAAATCAATGAGGTCTGGATGTTTGACTGTGGAGAAGGTACCCAACGTCAGATTTTAGAAACAACAATCAAACCTCGTAAAGTTAAAAAAATCTTTATCACACATATGCATGGAGACCATATCTTTGGCCTACCTGGTTTCTTGGCTAGCCGTTCTTTCCAATCGAGTGAAGAACAAACAGATTTAGAGGTTTATGGTCCAGTCGGCATTAAACAATATGTTATGACTAGTCTTCGTACCTCTGGAACACGCCTCCCTTACCATGTGCATTTTAAGGAAATTGATGAGCATAAGCTTGGCTTGGTTATGGAAAATGACAAGTTCGCTGTTTATGCAGATAAGTTGGATCATACCATTTTTTGTATTGGTTACCGTGTGGTTCAAAAGGATCTTGAAGGAACCTTGGATGCTGAGGCCCTTAAAGCAGCAGGTGTACCATTTGGTCCGCTTTTTGGTCAAATTAAGAATGGGCAAGATGTGGTCCTTGAAGATGGAACAAAAATCATTGCCAAGGACTTTATTTCCGCACCTAAGAAAGGTAAGGTTATCACTATCTTAGGTGACACTCGTAAGACGAATGCCAGTGTTCGTCTTGGCTTGGGAGCAGATGTCTTGGTGCACGAGTCTACTTATGGTAAAGGTGACGAAAAAATTGCCAAGAGCCATGGGCATTCAACCAACATGCAAGCAGCACAGGTCGCTAAAGATGCGTCAGCTAAACGTCTTCTTCTAAATCACGTATCAGCACGTTTCTTAGGGCGTGATATCGGTAAGATGGCAGCAGATGCTAAAACAATTTTCGAAAACACCCACATCGTTCGTGACCTAGAAGAGGTAGAGATTTAATGGCTAAACAACGTATTATCGCTATTACTGGTGCCTCAGGAGGGCTTGCACAAGAAATTGTCAAGCAGCTCTCACCCAGTGATGGCATTATCCTCTTAGGAAGAGACAAGGATAAACTTGAGAAATGTTATCGCCATGTGGAAAATAAAACTTGCCTTGCCATTGACCTAAGAGACGACAAGGCCATTAAAGAGATGGTCGATTATCTCTATCAACGATTTGGACGTATTGATGTCTTTATCAATAATGCTGGTTACGGTGAATTCAAGTCTTATAATAACTACACTAGCCAAGAAGTCCGTGACATGTTTGACATCAATACCTTTGCAACGTTGACCTTTTCACGTCTGATGGCTGAGACAATGGTGAAACAGGGCAATGGGCATATCGTTAATATTGCTAGTATGGCGGGAAAAATTGCGACAGCCAATTCAAGTGTTTATGCAGCGACAAAGTTTGCGGTAATTGGTTTTTCAGATGCCCTGCGTCTAGAGCTGGCTGATAAAGGAGTCTATGTGACAACGGTCAATCCTGGTCCAATTGAGACAGGTTTCTTTGATCAAGCTGATCCCTCTGGAGACTATCTTGAGAGTGTTAAAAAGTTTGTCCTCAGTCCTAAATACGTGGCTAAAAAGATTGTCCGTATTCTGGGCAAAAATAAACGTGAAGTTAATCTACCACGACTCTTATCAGTTGCCCACAAAGGCTACACACTATTTCCACGAATCTCGGACAAACTAGCTACCAATGTGTTTAACTACAAATAAGGGGATGCCAGATGGCGGCTAATATTCAAGCCTATTTAGAAAATCTCCAGCAACCCTGGGGGCAAATCTATTATGATATCCTTTTTGAGCAATTAAAGGACATCAAGGGAAAGCGAGTGCTTGATTTTGGCAGTGGCTTTGGCCTTGTGTCCAACCACCTAGCGTAAGAAAATAGAGTCCTAGCTGTGGAACCCAATGAGGAAATGGTAGGTTTACGGGCTCAGGACAACCCCTATTAGCAACTAGTCGGAAGTTTGGAGAGGAGTTAAGATGTTAAATTATAAAAAAGAGATTCCAGCGATGACAGACCTACTCGCACTGTACAGTTCAGTCGGTTGGACCAATTATACCAACAACCCAGCTATGCTAGAAGAAGCTGTCAAAGCCAGTCTCTGGCAGTTGGCAGTCTATGATGAGGAAGAGTTAGTAGCCTACATTCGCTTGGTAGGAGATGGCCACTCTGTCATTTTTGTACAGGACCTCTTGGTGCGACCAGATCACCAACGCCAAGGCATCGGAACGAAACTCTTAGAAGAGGCTTTAGGGACTTTCCCCAATGTCTATCAAAAGCTCCTTGCAACTGATCGTAGCGAGAAAAATCTAGCCTTTTACCAATCTCTGGGCTTTGTCGAACTTTCAGAGCAAGCTTGTACAGGGATGATTTATAAATATTGATGTAAAGGATTTCCAAATAGGGAATCTTTTTCTTGCTTTTCCTTATGTTGCTTGAAAGTGATAGTAGAATTGAGTTATATAAAAGGAAGAGAAGAAAGGAATATCTGAGAAAACATAAGTCAAATAAGGAGCAATACTCAGTCTTTTATTTTGTCTAGAAAAGCAGGTCTTGATTGGAAATGTACCACAAGTCTAAGCAACTTACGATGTTTGACATTCTCTTTTTAGGAAACTTAGCTTTCTATCCACTATGATAAATTTTTTCATGTTATAATAGATAGACTAGATGACAGGGAGAAAATATAAGTAACATGATTACATCAACGTATGATTGGAAAATAAACACAAAAGAGCCAGATGCTGGCTTTTTTAAACTTGCCAAAGAACGTGGGTTGGCAGAAACAGCAGCCAAGATTGCCTATGAACGTGGCATTACGACAGAAGATACTCTTGAAGACTTTCTAAAGGCTGATTTATCACACCTTCATGATCCTTATCTTCTTCATGATATGGATAAGGCAGTGGCTAGAATTCGTCAGGCCATTGAAAATTATGAGCAAATCTTAGTCTATGGAGACTATGATGCGGATGGAATGACGTCAGCATCGATTGTCAAGGAAGCCCTTGAAATGATGGGGGCTGAAGCTAGAGTCTATTTGCCTAACCGGTTTACAGATGGTTATGGGCCAAACGAAAGTGTCTACAAGTACTTCATTGAACAGGAAGGCATTTCACTCATTGTTACAGTGGATAATGGAGTAGCGGGTAATGAGGCTATCGCTTATGCGCAAGAGCAAGGTGTGGACGTTATCGTTACAGACCATCACAGTATGCCGGCACAGCTTCCAGATGCCTATGCCATTGTCCATCCAGAGCATCCAGATACCGATTATCCTTTTAAGTATTTGGCAGGTTGTGGTGTAGCTTTCAAATTGGCAACTGCCCTCCTTGAAACTATTCCTACTGAGATGTTGGACTTGGTAGCCATTGGTACCATTGCCGATATGGTTAGCCTAACGGATGAAAATCGTATTATGGTCAAGGTCGGCCTGGAAATTCTAAAGACTACTGAGCGTATTGGACTGCAAGAGTTACTCCGTATTTCAGATGTAGACCCAACAACGATTTCTGAAGAAACGGTAGGATTTAAACTGGCCCCTCAACTCAATGCCTTGGGGCGCTTAGATGATCCAAATCCAGCCATTGAACTGCTGACCGGATTTGACGATGAAGAAGCCCAAGCCATTGCTCTGGAAATCAATGCTAAAAATGAAGAACGTAAGGAAGTTGTTCAAAACATCTTTGATGAAGCCATAACCATGGTAGACCCGGACAAACCTGTTCAGGTTCTGGCCAAGGAAGGCTGGCATCCTGGCGTTCTAGGTATTGTGGCGGGGCGTATCATGGAACAAATCAGTCAGACAGTAGTGGTTTTGAATATTGAAGATGGCTTGGCTAAGGGTTCCGCTCGTAGTTTGGAATCTATCAATATCTTCCATGCCCTTGATGACCACCGAGACATCTTTACTGCTTTTGGAGGACATGCTGGAGCGGCGGGGATGACCCTTCCTGAAGAAAATCTTGGACGACTATCAGAGATTTTGTGTCATTATGTCTACGATAATGACATTGATACGAGTGCCAAAAATACGTTAAATTTAGACGAGGAGCTCCAGCTCAGTGAGCTTAGCTTGGATACCATCAAGAGCCTTGAAAAATTAGCACCTTTTGGTATGGACAATAAAAAGCCAGTCTTTTGGCTACATGATATTACCGTTACTCAAGCTAGGACTATGGGACAAAACGGAGCCCATCTTAAGTTTAAGGTTAAGCAAGGCAAGGATAGCTTTGATGTTGTCGCTTTTAACAAAGGTAATCTTCTTCAAGAATTCCAACAAGCTCAGGGTTTGGAATTGGCAGTGACCTTGTCTGTTAATGTTTGGAATGGTCAGACAACGCTCCAGCTCATGCTAGAAGATGCGCGTGTGGATGGTGTTCAATTATTTGATTTTCGATCAAAAAACATGTCACTGCCTGAAGGTCTACCATCGGTAGAAGAAGCAGCAGACACAGAGCCTGCGGTTGTCCTCAACACCCTACCTGAATCAGCGACAGAATTAAAAGAGTGGTTTGAAGGTAAAGATTTTCAGGCTATCTATTTTAAAAATAGCATTAAGGAAGCCTATTATCTGACAGGTTATGGAACAAGAGAGCAATTTGCAAGGCTCTATAAAACCATTTATCAATTCCCAGAATTCGATGTCCGCTATAAACTGGATGAACTCAGTCATTACCTTAAAATCGACAAGATTCTCCTGATTAAGATGATTCAAATCTTTGATGAATTGGATTTTGTGACTATTGATAATGGTGTTATGACAGTCAATAAAGAAGCTGAAAAACGTGAGATTGAGGACAGTCAGATTTTCCAAGATCTGAAACGACTCGTTAAGTTCCAAGAACTTATGGCTTTGGGAACACCACAGGAAATTTATGACTGGCTTTATAAGTAGGGGAGTCTGAATCCAAAGGATTCGTCTCGAAATGAGGGTTAGCATTTTCTAAATCTGAAGATTCATGCTATAATGGTATGTAAATATTTTTTTGGCGAAAAGCCTATAGGAAGAACAAATGAAATTAGAAGATTATATTGCATCTATTGAAAACTACCCTAAAGAAGGGGTTACTTTCCGTGATATTAGTCCTTTGATGGCTGATGGAAATGCTTATAGCTATGCTATCCGTGAAATCGTTCAGTATGCGACTGATAAGAAGATTGACATGATTGTTGGTCCTGAAGCGCGTGGTTTCATCGTTGGTTGTCCAGTTGCTTTTGAACTTGGTATTGGCTTTGCTCCAGTTCGTAAACCTGGTAAATTGCCACGTGAAGTGATTTCAGCAGATTACGAAAAAGAGTATGGTGTCGATACACTTTGTATGCATGCTGATGCAATCAAACCAGGTCAACGTGTACTTATCGTTGATGACCTTTTGGCAACTGGTGGTACCGTTAAAGCTACAATTGAAATGATTGAGCGCCTAGGTGGAGTCGTTGCTGGCTGTGCCTTCTTGATTGAGCTTGATGGTCTTAATGGACGTAAAGCTATTGAAGGTTACGATACTAAAGTATTGATGAACTTCCCAGGATAAATCTATCTATGAATTAACAAAAGGCCTTAGGGCCTTTTTAACTCTTTTAAAACAAAGGTGGCCTCTAAATATAGTTTAAAGCTATAGCTAACTAGAGAAAATATATATTTGATAACAATACCTCCCCGGTTTATAATATGAAGATAGAATAAATAAGGATGGAGATATTGTTATGCCTATAAAACTTGATAATAAGTTACCAGCTCTTGATGTATTGCGTTCGGAAAATGTCTTCATCATGGATGAGAACAGAGCTAGTAGCCAGGATATTCGACCAATGGAGGTCTTAATCCTAAATCTTATGCCAACTAAAGAAGTGACAGAAACTCAGTTACTACGTCTTTTGGCTAATACGCCACTTCAAATTAACGTCGAGTTTCTTTATATGGCTAGTCATAAGTCAAAAAATACACATGCCGAACATATGGAAACTTTCTATAAGACTTTTGATGAAATTAAGCATAAGTATTATGATGGTCTCATTGTAACAGGTGCACCTGTTGAGCAAATGCCATTTGAGGAAGTGGATTATTGGCAAGAATTAACACAAGTTTTTGATTGGTCTAAAAAGCATGTTTATTCAACCCTTCATCTGTGTTGGGGAGCTCAAGCAGGTCTCTATTATAAGCATGGAGTCGACAAGGTTCCATTGTCAGAGAAATTATCTGGAATCTATAAACAAACTGTTGACATGCCTGAAAACTTCCTTATGAATGGCTTTGATGATAGCTTTGTGTCACCACACTCACGCTATACTGAGGTTACGCTCGAGTATATTAAAGACAAGACGGATTTAGACATTGTTGTGTCAGGACCAGAGGTTGGTTTATCCATTTTAGCAAGTAAGAATCTTCGTGAAGTATATAGTTTCGGTCATTTTGAATATGACCGTGATACTCTGGCAAGAGAATACCGAAGAGATTTGGATGCAGGGATTAATCCAGACGTACCAGCAAACTATTTTCCAGAGGATGATCCAAGTCAGGAGCCTAAACTTCGTTGGAATCTTGCGGCATCTGCTTTCTTTAGCAATTGGATTAACTATGCGGTATATCAAGAAACACCTTATCGTTTAGAAGAGTTGGAAGACGATTTTTCATTCTACGGTTATTTGTAGTAGACATTCTCAAAAGACTTATGTGAGCGCATAAAGACTTTTGGGGTGTCTAGCTACTCTGAAAGGTAAATATGAGTTTTTTTGAACAGTATCGATCAGGCAATCTGGTCCTTCCTAATGCTTTATTTTTCCACTTTAAGGATATTTTCCCATCTGCGGATGACTTTCTCGTTTGGCAGTTTCTCTATCTACAGACGACAACTCAGATTGGAGAAGTAGCTTCTAGTCAAATAGCGCAAGCAACTGGAAAGACACCAACTGAGGTTAATAAAAGTATTACGACATTGACTGAGGCTGGACTCCTTGACTTCACGACTATTAAGGTTAATAATGAAATTGAGATGGTTGTAGATGCTTCACCTGCCTTGGCAGTTTTGGATAAGTTAGTGAGCAATGAAAAGACAACGACCGGGCCTGTCGTTGGTCAGCCAACAAATACACAGCTCATCAAGCAATTAACAGATGAGTTAGAACAAGCTTTGGGAATCTTGAATCCTATGGTTATCGAAGATTTAAACAAGGAAATCCAAGAAGAACATACTGATCCTGAACTTATCCGTGAGGCTTTGAAAGAAGCAGTATTTAACCGCAAGACAAATTGGAATTACATCAAAGGGGTTTTGCGTAACTGGAAATTGAGTGGTATTACGACGAAAATTCAAGTTGAAGAGCGTCGTTTGGAGCATCAAGGTAAGAAGCACCATCACCAAGTTTCGGATGACTTCAAAACAGGTATGGATGCAGCCCGTCAATTATGGGGTGGCCAATAATGTTAGGAAGAAAACGTGTTAATGAGGCTCTAGCTCTCATGGGGGAGATGTTTCCCAATGCTCATGGAGAGCTGGAGTGGGAAACTCCTTTCCAACTATTAGTTGCTGTTATTTTATCGGCCCAGACAACTGATAAGGCTGTTAATAAGATTACACCAGGCTTGTGGGCGCGTTATCCAGAAATTGAGGATTTGGCTTCGGCTAATCTTGATGACGTTGAGATGTGTTTGCGAACGATTGGTCTATACAAAAATAAAGCAAAGAACATCATCAAGACTGCTAGAGCTGTTTTAATGAATTTTGATGGACAGGTTCCGAAAACGCGTAAGGAATTGGAAAGTCTACCTGGTGTGGGACGAAAAACGGCTAATGTGGTTTTAGCTGAGGTTTATGGCATTCCTTCGATTGCAGTAGATACGCACGTCTCACGTGTTTCCAAAAGGCTAAATATCGCCCCAGAGGATGCTAGTGTAGAGGAAATCGAAGCAGAATTGATGAAGAAAATCCCAAAGAAGGATTGGATTATCAGCCATCACCGTATGATTTTCTTTGGACGTTATCATTGCTTAGCTAAGAATCCGAAATGCCAGACATGTCCTCTTCAAAGTTATTGTAAGTATTATAAAGAAACAACCAAGAAATAAGCTGGAGAATGTGATTTTCTTCGGCTTTTTACAACTGTAAGAATTTGTTACAAACTAGTAACTTGACAAAAGTCTCAGGCTTTAAGAAAATAGAAGAAACGATTTAGAAGCAGGAGCGATTTAGTGAATGGCTGAATTCAGTAATGAAGAGTATCTGAGAGCCTTAGCTGATAATGGTGATAGAGAAGCAGCCAAAGAATATGAGCAAGCTTTGGATAATCGTATTTTTCAGTTGCAGATTTCATTGGCTCAAACGAGTGATCCACAGGGTCGTAGGGAAGTGCAAAAGCTCTTGGAACAAGAGGAAAAGAAAAAAAGGGACTACTTTCAAGAAAAAGAGGAAAAAGCTGTGAGCGAATTTAGACGTCGTAAAAATGAAACTACAAAGGGAAGAAAAGTTTCGAGTTTTGACAAACTCAAAGATCCTAAGAACATTAGATGGGTAATTGGAGTTGTTGCAGTACTTGCAGTGGTTATTCCTGTTGTTACCTTGATGTGGTATAGTAATAACCAAAAAGAGAGTGAAACAAATCCATGGAAAAACGGTCAGTTGGCAAAAAGTAAGGAAGCAGCTGCAGCATCATCTGATAATCAATCCTCTCAAGTTGATACCTCATCTTTGTCTGATCAACAGTTAGAAGACTGGGTTGTTTCTACCTATGCTAAAGAACAAGGTTCAACTGGAGAAAATTATAAAAATCTTGGTTGGAATGTTTATTCATGGACGGATGATGATGATAACCTAGTTTATGCTCAACTTTATGATGCCTATGGTAATGATGTTCTTCTTTTCCGTGTAGATAAGAAGGGACAACTCGAAGCCTATGGTGGTATTGACGGTTCAAGCGATTCTTGGGACGTTGTTTCAAAAACTTATACAACTGATTAATGAAACTATATAAAACACCTGACTATGGTGGTTGAGGCTGTCTTTTGACAGTCTTTTTTGGTATAATTTAAGGTAATCGTGTATACAATTAAAAAGCCGACTGAGAAGATTTGGGGATGATAGTTCTGCAGAACTTTTTTAATGTCTTCAGGTTTTCAAGGATAGCTTAAATAAAGGAGAGTTGTCGTGTCAGACTATTTATCGGTCACATCCTTAACCAAATATTTGAAAATGAAATTTGACCGTGATCCTTATCTAGAGAGGGTATATTTGACGGGGCAGGTTTCAAATTTTCGTCGACGCCCGAGTCACCAATATTTTTCGCTAAAGGATGAAGGAGCTGTTATTCAGGCGACGATTTGGGCTGGAGTTTTCAAAAAGCTTGGTTTTGAACTCGAAGAAGGGATGAAGATCAATGTCGTTGGTCGGGTCCAGATTTATGAGCCTAGTGGTTCTTATTCCATTATTATCGAGAAGGCAGAGCCAGATGGTATTGGGGCTTTGGCCATCCAGTTTGAGCAGCTTCGTAAAAAATTGACTGCAGAAGGCTACTTTGATGATCGTCATAAGCAAGCGCTGCCTAATTTTGTCAAAAAAATTGGGGTTGTCACGAGTCCTAGTGGTGCGGTTATTCGAGATATTATTACGACCGTTAGTCGTCGTTTTCCTGGGGTAGAAATCTTACTTTTTCCTACCAAGGTTCAAGGTGAAGGAGCTGCACAGGAAATTGCTGAAAATATCCAAAAAGCCAATCAAAGGGATGACCTAGATTTACTTATCGTTGGTCGTGGTGGAGGTTCTATTGAAGACCTCTGGGCTTTTAACGAGGAAATTGTAGTTCAGTCGATTTTTGAGAGTCGTCTCCCTGTGATTTCAAGCGTTGGCCACGAAACAGATACGACTTTGGCTGACTTTGTTGCAGATCGTAGAGCTGCTACGCCTACCGCAGCGGCAGAACTTGCTACTCCGGTATCAAAGGCTGATACCTTGGTTTGGATTCGTGAAAGACAAAATAGAGCCTATCAAGCCTGTTTGAGACGTATACAATATAATCAGGAACGCTTGGCCAAATTGTCACAATCTGTTGTCTTTAGACAACCTGAACGCCTTTACGATGGTTATCTACAAAAGTTGGATCGACTAAAAACAAGGCTTGAAACCTTTATGAGTCAAGATTTCGCACGCAAACAAAAAGAAGCGGAACTTTTGAGACAACGATTACAAGGCTTAAATCTTCTAACTAGTGTTCAGAACTACCAAGACCGTCGAGAGTCTTTGCAACGTTTATTGGTGACTACAACTAGGAACACCATTAATGGTAACCGTGTGAGGTTAGAAAAGGCACAGGATGCCTTATTGTCTCTAGATACTAGCCGTATTGTTGCAAGGGGCTATGCCATTGTCAAAAAAGATGATAAACCTTTAACCAGTACCAAGAATATTACCGAAGGTGATCAATTAACCGTCCAAATGAGAGATGGAGAACTAGAAGTAGAGGTAAAAAATGTCAACTAAAAAAACATTTGAGGAAAATTTACAGGACTTAGAAGCCATTGTCACTAAGCTCGAAACAGGTGATGTTGCTCTTGAGGATGCTATTGCTGAGTTCCAAAAAGGTATGGCCTTGTCTAAGGATTTGCAGAAGACCTTGGAAGATGCTGAAAAAACACTAGTTAAGGTCATGCAAGCAGATGGTACAGAAACGGAAATGGATGCCTAATGAGCAAGCTAAATAAAATTGATGCGGCAATCCGTGATTACTACCAAAAAAAGAATCTTCCTGTATCAAGTGATTTAATCACTGCTATTCTTTATTCAGTTGATAGTGGCGGTAAGCGTATTCGTCCACTGATTTTCTTAGATTTGCTTGAAGGATTTGGTTTAGAGCTAACTCCTAGTCATTTCGATGTTGCAGCGAGTCTTGAAATGATTCATACTGGAAGTCTGATTCACGATGATCTTCCGGCTATGGATGATGATGATTACCGTCGAGGACGTTTAACCAACCATAAGAAATTTGATGAAGCAACGGCGATATTGGCTGGCGATTCTCTCTTTTTGGATCCCTTTGATCTCCTGGCCCAAACAGAGCTATCAGCAGAAATTCGAGTTCAATTGATTCAAGCATTGTCTCATTCCTCAGGCACCTTCGGTATGGTTGGTGGCCAGATGTTGGATATGAAGGGTGAAGGTCAGGAACTTGATTTATCGCAACTGTCTAAAATTCATGAGCATAAGACAGGTAAGCTTTTAACCTTTCCTTTTGTGGCGGCTGGTATTGTTGCTCAAAAAAATCTAGAGGTTTTGGAAAATCTGAAAGAAGCTGGTCGCCTGATTGGTCTTGCCTTTCAAGTCCGTGATGATATTTTGGATGTGACTGCTGATTTCGAAGAACTTGGAAAGACACCTGGAAAAGATGTAGTAGCGGGAAAATCAACCTATCCGGCTCTTCTTGGTCTGGAAAAATCACATGCTATCCTCGAAGAATCACTTAGTAAAGCTGAGGCTATTTTCCAAAATCTAGCTGAGACTCAAGGTTTCAAGAAAGACAGTATTATAGAAATCATAGAAAGGTTACGACTCCATGCCTAAGGAAAGAGTAGACGTCTTGGCTTATAAACAAGGCCTTTTTGAAACACGAGAACAAGCAAAACGTGGCGTAATGGCAGGTTTAGTTGTTAATGTTATCAATGGTGAGCGTTACGATAAACCTGGTGAAAAAATCGATGACGGGACTGAGTTAAAACTAAAAGGTGAGAAGCTTAAGTATGTGAGTCGTGGAGGACTCAAACTTGAAAAAGCTTTGGAAGTTTTCAATCTGTCAGTTGAAGGTATGACGACCATTGATATCGGAGCCTCAACAGGTGGGTTTACTGATGTTATGCTTCAAAATGGGGCCAAACTGGTTTATGCTGTTGATGTCGGTACCAATCAGTTGGTTTGGAAATTGCGTCAAGATGAGCGTGTTCGTTCCATGGAGCAATATAATTTTCGTTATGCTGAACCTGTCGATTTCACAGAAGGACTACCGTCTTTTGCATCAATCGATGTCAGCTTCATCTCTCTTAATCTGATTCTACCGGCTTTGGCTAAGATATTGGTTGATGGGGGGCAAGTTGTTGCTCTTGTGAAACCACAATTTGAGGCGGGCCGTGAACAAATTGGGAAAAACGGGATTGTCCGTGAGAGCAGTGTCCATGAAAAAGTGTTAGAAACAGTGACTGCTTTTGCGGTTGACTATGGCTTTTCAGTTAAGGGGCTGGACTTTTCACCTATCCAAGGTGGTCATGGTAACATTGAGTTTCTCGCACACTTGGAGAAGACAAATTCTCCTCAAAATGATGCTCAAACCTCTATTAAGGAAGTTGTAGCACAAGCACACAAGGAGTTTAAAAAGAATGAAGAAGAATGATCGTTTGGAGTTAATCCGAAAGATTGTCCAAGAAAATAAAATTACGACTCAAGGAGAATTGGTAAAATTACTCCAAAATGAGGGACTAAAGGCTACTCAAGCGACTGTATCGCGTGATATCAATGAAATTGGTATTACCAAAGTACCAACTGAAGACGGTTCTTACATCTATGGGCTCTCAACTGCTCCTAGACGAGTAGGTGGAACCTCTGTTGCGACTCGTCGCTTGTTGCGCGTTGATCGTCAACATGCTTTTATGAATATCGTTGTTCAACCTGGGACAAGTCGCCTCATCAAGAAGATTCTTTTAGATGAGTACAAGCATTTGATTTTTAGTGTTATTGCTGATGATGATACCCTCTTTTTAGTGGCTCAGTCAGAGTTAGCAGCTATTGAACTACAGGGGCAAATCATTAAGTGGGTTGAAGAATAGGAGGGCCTATGCTTCTCGAAATTACGATAAAGAATTTCGCAATTATTGAAGAGATTTCTCTAAACTTTGAGAATGGTATGACCGTCCTTACTGGTGAAACAGGTGCTGGTAAGTCCATTATTATAGATGCTATGAATCTTATGTTGGGTGCTAGGGCCTCTAGTGAGGTCGTCCGTCATTCAGCATCTAAGGCTGAAATTCAGGGCTTCTTTTCAATCGAACAAAATCCTGCCTTGGTTAGTATCTTGGAAGATAATGGAATTCCTGTTGAGGATGAATTGATTATCCGTCGTGAAATCTTCCAAAATGGTAGAAGTGTTAGTCGCATCAATGGTCAGATGGTCAATTTAACGACGCTTAAGGCTGTTGGGCACTTCTTGGTAGATATCCATGGACAACATGACCAGGAAGAGCTTATGAAACCTGCTCTGCATATTACCATGCTTGATGCCTTTGGTGACAAGGAATTTTTCCAGACTAAGAAAGAGTACCAGGAGTATTTTGACCGCTATCGTGAGTTAAGAAAATCCGTTCTTGAAAAGCAAAAAAATGAGCAGGAGCATAGGGCTCGAATTGAAATGCTAGCTTTTCAGATTGCAGAAATTGAAGCAGTCTCTCTAAAATCAGGAGAAGATTTGGCTTTGATGCAGGAGCGAGACAAGCTTCTTAATCATAAGCAGATTGCTGATACCTTAACAAATGCCTATGTCATGCTGGATAATGAAGATTTTTCAAGCCTTTCAAATGTTCGTTCTGCCATGAATGACCTCCAGTCTCTTGAAGAGTATGACTCTGATTACAAAGAACTCTCTGGAAATCTATCAGAAGCTTATTATGTTCTGGAAGATGTCATTAAGCAACTAGGTGATTTTTTGGATAATCTGGACTTTGATGCTGGGCGTTTACAAGAGATTGAACACCGCTTAGATACCATTAATGCCATTACTCGTAAATATGGTGGGACTGTCGATGACGTCTTGGATTATCTGGAAAATTCAAGTAAAGAATACAATCTTCTGACAGGAAACTCTAGCTCGTCAGATGCTATGGAACAAGAGCTTAAGCAACTTGAAAAGGACCTGCTTGCGTCTGCGGAGACCCTACAAACAGCGCGCCATCAAATTGCTACGGCTCTTGAAGCTGAGATTAAGAACGAGTTATGCGACCTTTACATGGATAAGGCTGATTTTAAAGTTACCTTTACAAAAGGGAAATTTAACCGTGATGGCAATGAGCAGGTTGAGTTTTACATCTCAACCAATCCAGGTGAAGGCTTTAAACCGCTTGTTAAGGTTGCTTCAGGAGGAGAATTATCTCGACTCATGTTAGCGATTAAGTCAGCCTTTGCCCGCAAAGAAGACAAAACAAGTATCGTCTTTGATGAGGTTGATACTGGCGTTTCAGGTCGTGTTGCCCAAGCCATCGCTCAGAAAATTCATAAGATTGGGAGTCATGGTCAGGTTTTGGCTATCAGTCATCTTCCGCAAGTTATTGCAATTGCTGATTATCAGTTCTTTATTTCTAAGGAAAGCGATAATGAGACGACTGTCTCTCGTGTTCGTCTTTTGACACCTGAGGAAAGGGTGCAAGAAATCGCTAAGATGTTAGCAGGTGATAATGTGACAGAGGCTGCCTTGAGCCAAGCAAGAGCCTTGTTAAAGGTGGATGACTCTCTTTAGGAAAAGACTTGGGAAAAGCTTTCCAGTCATGCTATAATAGAATAAAAATTTGTGTTAAGCGAGAAAAATATGAGTAAAATCAGAATTGTAACCGATTCGTCAATTACGATTGAACCAGAATTGGTTGAAAAATATAATATCACTGTTGTTCCATTGTCGGTTATGGTGGACGGTGTCATCTATTCAGATAGTGATCTTCGAGAAGAAGGCCGTTTCTTGGATATGATGAAGCATAGTAAAGAGTTACCAAAGACAAGCCAACCACCAGTAGGTTTGTTTGCTGAGACATATGAAAAACTTGTCAAAGAAGGTGCAGAACAGATTGTGGCTATCCACATCATGCACACACTCTCTGGGACATGTGAAGCTTCACGTCAAGGCGCTAGCCTTTCAGGAGCAGATGTAACCGTCATCGATTCAGGCTTTACAGATCAGTGTCTAAAGTTTCAGGTTGTTGAAGCAGCTAAACTAGCCGAAGCAGGAGCTAGTCTTGATGAGATTGTAGCACGTGTGGAAGAAGTGAAAAGTAAATCTGAACTTCATATCGGTGTGTCTACCCTTGAGAATCTTGTCAAAGGCGGCCGTATTGGACGTGTAACAGGTCTACTATCTTCATTGCTCAATATCCGTGTCATTATGGAGTTGAAAGACTATCAGTTGAATACCATTGCGAAGGGTCGTGGTGCTAAGACGTTCACGAAATGGTTAGATTCTTATATTAATGGTATCAAGGATAAGGACCGCAAAGTGGCAGAGATTGGTATTTCTTATGCAGGGACACCAGATTTTGCACATGAAATGGCTGAAAAACTTGAGGTTTTGGGTGCTCCAATTTCAATCCTTGAGACTGGTTCCATCATTCAAACGCACACTGGTGAAGGCGCCTTTGCCGTAATGCTTCGTTATGAATAAGTGGAAAGAATCAGAATTAGTTAGAAGCCTCGTAGGCTTCTTCTTGCTTTTTCTCTTATTTGTCGGCCTCTTCATTTTTATCGTTCCTAGTACGCATCAGTCATCAAAAATTGCAGAAAAGATTAAATCTATTAAAAATGAAAATGTGACCTATGTTGCTATTGGTGATTCCCTTACTCAAGGGGTAGGTGATAGTAGTAATCAAGGAGGATTCGTTCCTGTGCTATCACAGGCATTAGAGTCAGATTTTGACTGGCAAGTGACTTCTCGTAACTACGGTATTGCGGGGAATACGAGTAATCAAATTCTCAAAAGAATGCAAGAAAAGAAGGATATTCAAAGAGATCTCAAAAAGGCTAAAGTGATGACTCTGACAGTTGGTGGTAATGATGTGATCCATGTCATTAAGGACAATATCACGAATCTTAATGTAGCTACCTTCACTAAGCCTGCTCAGGCCTATCAAAAGAGATTAAGACAGATTATTGAGCTAGCTCGCAAGGAAAATAAAACATTACCAATTTATATTGTTGGTATTTACAATCCTTTTTATCTTAATTTTCCAGAGATGACAGAAATGCAAACTATTGTAGATAATTGGAACCAGTCTACTGAAGAGGTGTGCAAAGAGTACGATAATGTGTATTTTGTTCCTGTAAATGATTTGCTTTATAAGGGAATTGATGGTAAGGGCGGTGTTACAAGTTCTGATGATACCTATCAGTCTAGTAAATCTTCTCAAGATAGCCTGAACGATGCTCTTTTTGAGGATGATCATTTTCATCCAAATAATACAGGTTATCAAATTATGTCAGATGCCATTTTGAAACGTATTAACCAAACAAAGAAGGAGTGGTCAGGTGAGTAAGATATGGAAATGGCTATTTTTAGGACTCTTGGCCTTAAATCTAGCCCTAGTAAGTGTTGTGACATATAGAATCATGACTCCAGTGGAGACGACAAGTTCTGTATCCCTACCCAAGGGAGCAACTAAAATTGGAAAATATAGTATGACTAAGGATGAGCTTGACGCTGCTCTTACAGGCTTTGCCCAGGATTATTCGACTGATAAGATGCGTTTCAAGGTCAAGGTTACCAATTCTAAAATTGTTTTTGAAAGTAGCTATAAGGTTTTAGGTCATCCTGTTCCTCTATATGTCTATTTTACGCCGGTTGTTAGTGAATCAGGAGCAATTGTACTGCATGTTTCTGAGCTTTCAGCTGGAACCTTGAAACTGCCTGTTTCGGATGTCCTTAAGATGATTAAACGTTCAACGAACCTTCCTGACTACATCGCAATCGATAGTAAGAAGGGAAAGGTTACCCTAAATATTCAGTCTATGAAGAATGAGAAGGGGATAACAGCACGTGCTCAAAGCCTAGATTTGGTTAATGACCGTATCGAATTTGACATCTATAAGACAATAAATTAAAAAGCCTTTACTTTTTGCAAAAAAGCGATTAAATTAGCGTTTATTACTTGACCTCATAGGCCTTTTAGGATAAGATAATACTTGTTCAAGCGCTAAAAAAACTATTCGCTTAGAAATAAATTGGAGGATTGTTACAATGGCTAACAAACAAGATTTGATCGCTAAAGTTGCAGAAGCAACTGAGCTTACTAAAAAAGATTCAGCAGCAGCTGTAGATGCAGTTTTCGCTTCTATCGAAGAATTCCTTGCTGCAGGTGAAAAAGTACAATTGATCGGTTTCGGTAACTTTGAAGTACGCGAACGCGCTGCTCGTCAAGGTCGTAACCCACAAACTGGTGAAGCTATCTCAATCGCAGCTTCTAAAGTTCCTGCATTTAAAGCTGGTAAAGCTCTTAAAGACGCAGTTAAATAATGTAAAAACCCCTAAGATTTTAGGGGTTTTGATTTATACGAAATAAGTTAAGGAAATCTATGAAAACCATAACAGTGGTATTGATTTTTCTTTTGGTTTTTACTGTTATTAAACTATCAGGTATTGTTGCTATTAGCAAACTGATGAAGCCAAGTGAAGAACAAATTGAAGAAGCGCGTCAGAAACGTCTTCAAGCTGAAAAAGAGGGCAAGGACCCTTTTGAAGACTGGGATGAACGCGATGATGATGGTCTTGTCTAATAAGAGAATCCTCGTCAAATAACAAAAAAAGTTTGGAAGATTTTCCAAACTTTTTTTATAGACTAGTCGATATAGTGAAGTTTTCCTCGGAAGTCTTCAAGAGTTTCGTAACCTTTTTCTTCCATGATTTCTTTAAGTTCTTTAGTAATACGGTCAAAAATAGCGACACCTTCTTTTTGAAGGGCAGTACCAACTTGTACCATACTTGCGCCACAAAGGATGTGTTCAAAAGCATCACGACCAGATTTTACACCACCAGTACCAATAATTTGGATTTCAGGTTTCAAACGTTGGTAGAAAGCATGAACGTTTGCCAAGGCAGTAGGTTTGATGTAGTCACCACCTATACCACCAAAACCATTCTTAGGTTTGATGACAACAGACTCATCTTCAATGTAAAGGCCATTACCAATTGAGTTCACACAGTTAACAAAGACAAGTGGGAATTGGTTGAAAACGGCAGCAGCTTGGTCAAAGTGCACAATATCAAAGTATGGTGGTAATTTCACACCAAGAGGTTTCGTAAAGTAAGAAAAGACTTCAGTTAGGATCTCGGTTGTTGTTTCAAAATCGTAAGCGATTTGAGGTTTCCCCGGAACGTTAGGACATGAAAGGTTGAGTTCAACCAGCCCTTCATAGTCACTTTCTTGAACTTTTTTAAGAATGGTGTGTGTTTCCTCAGGAGAAAGACCAACGAGAGAAAGAAAATGATTTTTTGTATTGGGTTGCTTTTGTAATTCAATGACATAGTCAAGGTAGTATTCGAAACCGTTATTTGGCAATCCCATTGAGTTGATTGACCCAAGAGGAACATTCACATAACGTGGTTCGGGATTACCGGGACGGGCCTCAAGTGTTCCTGTTTTTGTGACAAATGAACCTGCAGCTGAAGCATCAACCTCTGCCAATTCTTCCTTAGTCATACAATGAACACCAGCGGCATTCATAAGACAGTTATCAAACGTAAACTGACCAACTTTTGTAGCAGTAGAAACCATAAGATCCTCCTTAAAGATCACAAAGTAAAATGTTACTATTTCATCTCATTTTAGCATGAAAAGGGGCCTAAAACAAGGAAATATTGGACGGGCTAAAGCCTCTAAAACGAAATTCTGATATCGTCTCTTTTTGCCAAGACAAGAAGCAATAGAATTTTACAGAATTTTTTGGATTTTGCTAGCTTTTTCAAGGTTTTTTGGGTAGAATAGATAGAGTAAATGGGTTTAACCCAAAATAAAAAGGAGACATAACTAATGGTAAAATTGGTTTTCGCTCGCCACGGTGAGTCTGAATGGAACAAAGCTAACCTTTTCACAGGCTGGGCTGACGTAGATCTTTCTGAAAAAGGTACTCAACAAGCTATCGACGCTGGTAAATTGATCAAAGAAGCTGGTATCGAATTTGACCAAGCATACACTTCAGTATTGAAACGTGCGATCAAAACAACTAACTTGGCTCTTGAAGCATCTGACCAACTTTGGGTTCCAGTTGAAAAATCATGGCGCTTGAACGAACGTCACTACGGTGGTTTGACTGGTAAAAACAAAGCAGAAGCTGCTGAACAATTTGGTGATGAACAAGTTCACATCTGGCGTCGTTCATACGATGTATTGCCTCCAGCAATGGATCGTGATGATGAGCACTCAGCACACACTGACCGTCGTTACGCTTCACTTGATGACTCAGTAATTCCAGATGCTGAAAACTTGAAAGTTACTTT
>NZ_JALT01000005.1:0-31905 GCF_000525585.1 Streptococcus sp. ACS2 | reverse complement strand
CAAGCTGATTCAGATGCCGAAGTTTTCAATGATTCTGATTGACTTGCTGATACTGAAGCTGATTCAGACGCCGAAGTTTTCAATGATTCTGATTGGCTTGCTCCGATTCAGATGCTGATGTACTCAACGATGCTGATTGGCTTCCTGATACTGAAGCTGATTCAGATGCCGAAGTACTCAACGATGCTGATTGGCTTCCTGACACTGAAGCTGATTCAGATGCCGAAGTTTTCAATGATTCTGATTGACTTGCTGATACTGAAGCTGATTCAGATGCCGAAGTTTTCAATGATTCTGATTGACTTGCTGATACTGAAGCCGATTGTGAAACAGATTGTGACTTAGAAACCACCTCTGATTCTGATTGTGATTTAGAAGCTTGTTCTGACGTTGATTGTGACTTAGAAACCACCTCTGATAGTGACTGTGATTTAGACACGACTTCTGATTCTGATAGTGAAGCTGATGTTGTATCAGATGCTGAATTTGAACCTGAATCTGATTGTGATTCTACTTTCAACTTATATATATAAGTAACATTCTTATCACCTGAAGCCACTTTACCAGTCGTATCATCATCACCTGTCCAGTGACCTTGGCTATCAACTTGACCTACTGGGTAATTACCAGCTTCTACAAGTTCGTAAGTTTTACCTTCAAATTTAATTTCTTTAGGACGATTATCTACTACTGTATCATAATCCTTCTCAAGTGGTTGATCTTGCTCATCAATAACAGATCCCATGATCGTATTTCCATTAATATCTTTATAATGAACAAAGACACTTCCAACCTCTTCATAAACGTAAGTAATAGTTGATTTTGGTTTGTCAACTTTACCAGTAATAGGATCTGAAGATTTCAAATGACCATTTTCATCAACACCTCCTACTGGGTAATCACCTTTAGGAACAATTTTATATGTCTTACCATCAGTTGTCTTGATGATATTTGGCTTTTCACCTTTTTCAGTTGTATCATATGGTGTGTCATATGGTGATTTAGGTGTATCTTGACGAGATTTTTGGATTTCGTTACCTTTCGTATCTACATAAGTGATAACAACTTCACCTTCTTTTGGTGTTTCTTTCACTTTATAGATATAGGTAACATTTTTATCTTCTTTAGCAACTGAACCTGTAATCGGGTCTGAAGTTGTAAGGTGACCATCTGAGTCAACTTGACCAACAGTATATGTACCTGCTGGTACCAACTCATAAGTTTTACCGTTGTACTCAATTGTATCTGGACGGTTATCTACTACTGTGTCATATACTTTGTTGATAGGTTGTTGATTTTCATCTGTTACTGAATCTTTAATAGTTGTTCCTTCAGTATCTTTATAGTGAACGTAAACGTTACCTTTTTCATCTGTCTTACGGTAGTAATGTACTGTATCACCAGATGGTTTTTCATTTGCTGCTGGAATTGAGTATTGGTTACCAAATCCACCAGTAGTCTTCACTGGATTACCTGAAGCATCAGTGACAATCTTACCTGTTGCTGGATTGAGAGCATATTTCGTAGCTCCGCCGATAACGTTTTGCTTGTTACCACCAGGTGTTGAGTTCTCAGTTCCTTTTGGTTCAGCAACAAACATGTAATCTGCTTCGCCTACATGTCCAGTCGCATACCAACCTGTGATGTAGACAAGACCTTCATTTGGCTTATCTGGGTTGTGCCATGGTGAAACTGTCAATTGGTAATCACCATTCTTACTATTAACAACAGCCTTATCAGTCTCCATGTTTGTCGCAGATGGAATATACTTCTCACCTGGTTTAATCACTGGAGTAGTGTAAACAAGTGTGTAGCCGTTAGTATCTGTGTTGTTCCCCATTGTAGCTTCATTGTAAGTTGAAACCGCCGATGGATCCAAAACATAGATTTTAGTTACTGTTGAACCGTCATTGGCAACGACTTCACGAATACGTTTTACGTAGTAGTGTTGACGTGTACCCTTAAGTTCGGCAAATTTAGCACCTACAGTGTTACCTAGTTCACCAGACATTGTTGAAGAATCAGCCTGTTGATACAAAACATACCCCTCAAATGAACGTGGGTTAGAAGCTGTATAGTTTTGACCTTGAATACCTGTTTGAGTAAATGTAGCAAGTTCAGTTTCATTACCCGTTGGTTTGTAACTTTGAGTTGTTGTATCGCTCGTTGAACGGTTTGCATCATAAGTTGATGAAGCTGTATCAACTACTTTATAGTGAGTTGTTTGGTTCATCTTAGTTGATGGTACACCAATTTCAACGTTTGGTTTGCTTTCAGTTTGGTTAGCTGGTGTTAAGTAGTCATATACTTGTTCAGTCTTTTTGGCGAATGAAACATTTCCGTTGTTTTTAATAATGATATCCACACTTGCAGAACCACCATCAGTTGATGCATTATATACAAGGTATGGATAATAAGTCTTAGATGAAAGGTTTCCAAGATTTACTTCTTTACCAGCGTTAGCTGAAGACAAAGTTGTACTTGCAACTTCACTTCCTGTATTCTTATCTACCAAACGTACATAAACATCAGGATTGTTTGAGCTATTTGTCTTATCAACTGACAATGTCACATAATAGTTTGTGTTGTAATCTTGGTTATATGATTTAAGATTCCAAACACCAAATGTCAAACGATTTGCTGCTGGGTCAGCTGCGTAGCCAGAAGGAATTGTTGTTGATTTATCAGTAAGTGTTGCACCATTAGCATCGTCCATGCTTGGAGTTGCACTCACACCTGCTGAAAGTGTATTTGAAGTAGCGATTGGTGCCAACTGTGCTGTCACTGCTGCAACACCATTAACTACTGAGTTACCTGTGAAGCCGTTGTCAGTGATCTTAGTCATCATGTTGTCAACAGCGTTACCAAGTCGCTCACGTTGTTCTGCGTAAGCAGCGTTTGTTGCTGATGCAGCAAGCAATGTTGTTGATTTAGCAACTTCTTCTTGAACTGTTGCGATAGCTGTTTGGATTTCAGTCTTAGAAGCTGTGTCAGTCAATTTAGCTTGATAATCTTTAGCAATATTTACAAGCAATTCTGCTTCTGAAACGTTTTGATCCAAGATAGTTTTTTCATCTTCTTGAGTAGCTGTTTCTGATGCAGTTGCAGCTGTTGAAGTTGCTGATTCTGAAGCTGAAGATGATTCTGAGTGTGAACCACTGTTGCTTTCAGTGTGTGATTGGCTTTCAGAAGTTGAGTTCACTTTGCTAAGTGATACAGATTCTGAGATAGCTTGTGACAATTCTGCTGATACAGATTGTGATACTGAAACTGAAGCGTCTGTGCTTGCTTGAGCGTCAACTGAAGAGCTTGTAGACTCTTGACTAGCTGATGCTGGAGCTTCTGAAGCTACTGTTTCAGATACTGGAGCAGCGCTCAAGGCAACTGAATCAGAGTTAGCAATGATATCATGATTTGTAGTTGCTTGGCTTTCCAAAGCTGGAGCACTTGTTTCTTCGGCTTGAGCTGTGTAAGTAGCTACTGCACCACCTGCCACAGCACCTGCTGCTGCAATCCCTTTAAGGAGTGCTTGACCTGAAAGAAGAGAAGTTTTTTCTTCAACATTTTGAACTGATACTGACGGAGCGTCTGCACCACCTTTAACAACTTTAAAAAGTCCAAAGTTTGATGTTGCAGCACGAAGCCAGTTTTTACCCGATTTGATAAGTTTGAAGCGAGTCACGCGATCGGTTTCGCGGAATTCACCTTCGTTACGTCTAAAAAACATATTTACCTCCTAAAAATATGAGTGATTTCCTAATCTGGAAATTACAATTTATAATATATCACAAGTTTACTAAAAATTGTTCTTTTTTATCTCATTTTCTCCAAAAAATATAAGGTTTTCTCAATTCTGAATTTTCTGATTACTATAAACAATTACCCTTATTTTTATGTGCAAACGGTTGAAGCTCCCTATTTTATGCTATTTATTTCTATTATTCTCATTTTTAAGCTTAATATCGTTCGGTTTAAAATTATCCAACAATTCCATTTTTGATAAATTGTCACACAATTACAATCAATTATTTTAGGCGAATTCTTTACATCTGTTAGGCTATTATTGACTATTTTTTAACATTAATACTAATTAGAGACAGACCTTCCTTAATTCCTTAAGTCTAAAGTGAAAACGATTTGAATAATTTATAAAAATTCAAGATATATGCTCAGATTTGTCACAAAAAAAGGATTACCTTTCGATAATCCTTTTTCAATTAGCTTAATGCCATGATAGCATCAATAAAAAGCTTCTTGATGAAATAACCATTGCTAATGAGGTAAGCAGTGTATTGTGCGTTAGCAACCATCTGAGCATACTGCTCTTCTGTACATTCTTGTACACAACGGTCTGCTTCTTCCAGACTCGAAACAACAAAGCCTAGGCCATGTTCTCTGACATAGTCAGCATTTGAAAGATAGTCAGGCACCACAACTGGCAAGCCTGCAGCTAAATAGGTAGAGAGTTTATAGGAAATATTCAACTTATAGTAATCAAGCTCATCTTCAGATTTTTCTGAATTCCCCCAGACAAGACCAAAACCTCCTTTAGAAAGGTCAAACAAGAGCTCCTGTTTATTACGCCATCCTTCAAGTTGAATTCTGGAATAATCCTTGTCTTCTTCTTTTTCCGCATAGACATGAAGAGGTGTCTCCTGCTGCCAGTTGAGAATGTGGGGGAAACGAGTTGGATTACCAGCAAAGATGAGCTTCTTTTGGAAGCTTGGTTTGTGCAAGTCAAGGTTATGAGGCAAATCCCAAAGTTCCTGGATAATAATCTTTTTGACCGTTAACCCTTCCTCAATGAGTCGATCACGCATTTGTTCTGATGGAACAACGACGACATCACAAAGATTGTACATCTCAATGTAGTTAGGCATGAGGAAATAATTACTAGGAAACATTATAGGTGGAACATCATGGATGAACATCACAAGTTTGGTTTGCACTGCCCTAAATTTATGAATGAGGCTAGTGTCCCAAGCGACACTATTCCACGACGGCGACTGGAAGAAGACAATATCGCCATAGCTCACTCCTGCCACAATACCATCAAGGCGGGAATTTAATTCACCACTTGACTCCTGGCTATTATCGTAGAAATAGATAGCTAATTCATTGGCACCAAGCTCCTTGGCAATCTTCATCGTATCATTTTGGGCAATCAAGGCCACACTACGTGGGGACTGCCCAAATAAATTCGTAAAATGTACACGCATACATACTTCTTTCTATTATATGGTAGGAAGTCCTCTACTTACTTATAAGAAACAATCATAAAAATAAGTAAGAGGATAAAGAGGGCTATGCTGATAGCCAAGGTCAACATTTTTCGAATCGGTTGGCTAGCCCAATAACTTGGTTTACCGATATTACTAGTGGCATCCGTTGAAAAAATCTGCGTTTGACGCGGTTGGATGGTCACTAGGACGATAAGGGCAACCGAAAGAATCACTGCTAGAACCATAAATACTAACATCATAAGACTACCTCAATAAACCAATAAGGGTGAAGATCAAACCGATGATAATAACAAGTCCGAGCATGATTGAAAAGCTCTTGTTAATCTTCTCTCCTCTGGTTTCTTTTTCTTTTGTGATAGGCTTTTGCTTGAGTTCTTCCATACGGCCTTCAACGTCACCGTAGAATAAATCTTTTTTAGACATGATTTCCTCCTAAAAGTGATTGTAAGCGGTCGGCCAACTCAGAGGCAGTCAGGGTGTTGGCTTGAGCTTTTTGAGCCTGCATGGCTTCTTGCATGGCTTGCTCATCGCCTAGGACTTGCTTAATCTTGGCAACCATAGCTGGATAGTTCTGACTGGCATAGATATGCTCTGGCGCTGTATAGACAGGTCCATGAGCTGTTTCTGAAAAGGCCAAAATCAACAATTGGTTTTCAAAGGCAGTTCGTGTCGCCTTGTACAATTCATTATGATGGTTAATGTCCAAGTAGAGGTCTGACTCTTGATAAAGCTTGTCCAACTGCTTGTGACTAGCGTTTGGATGGAGCACAACGTTTGAATAACGCATCATTGAAAGTAATCTTGGTGACATCTCAGTGACTGCTGCAATCTGGAAGGTCACATCAGGGAGTGACTCAACCAAGGCTTCCAAACGCTCGATTTGGTCTGAATTGGTTGCGATAAAGGCATTACGAGGTTTACCATGATTTTCCTTGAAGTCATAGGCATAGCCAAGAGACAAGATTTTATGATGCTTGTCCTCTGGCGCCAAGGTCAAGGCCTTTTCATAAGTCGCCTTATCAGGAATGATGATGGCATTGGCTCTGGCTGAATTATCTTCCAAGATACCATTCATATTACCTGGAAGGACATCACCCAGTGGCTCTTGCCAAACAAGGACATCATTGGCACCTTTATTTTCCATAGTCCATGAGACGATGAAAGGTGTCGCCAAGCTATTAAAGATAATGTGGTCGATATCACCAAAGACCTGAGCCAGGAAGGCTTTGATAAATTCGGTACGGTTGGCGAAACGGTGAAGGGCTTGTCCAGGTAGGGTCAAGAGAATATCACCGGTGAGATGATTTTCCAAGATACGTTCGTCGCCTTCTTTGGTTTGGTAGCTGGTAAAGAGTGCCTGACCATTCTCATCATGAGTGGTCTTGGCAAAACAGAAACCGTACTTGTTATAGTGGTCCACTTGGCGAATCTTACCTGACTTGTCCAACCATTCGACACTTTTGACGATACGAGCCTTGCTACCTTCAGGGTAGGTGATGCGGGCACGTTCTTCGGTGAGATTAGACACACGCGCCATCTGATTGTTCCCTGAAATTTCCCAAAAGTCTGGCACAGGAACTTGGTTGAAAAAACGTGGTTTGCCAGTTTCCTCTGCTGCTTCCACATAGTAGGTGAAGGGAGAGAGAGCACCTTGAGGGAGGAATCCATCTGGATTGATGACAACTGTTGTGGCATCATAGCCTGCTGCCTGAAGAGAGTAAGCCAAATCCTTACTGGCTTGATTGTAATAATCACATAAGAATATCATGAGCGTACCTCCTCAAGTAACTGTTTCCAAGCTGCCTTGACTTGACTGGTCAAGAAGGCTTTGGCAAGGTCATATGATTTTTGACGCATGGCTTCGATATTGTCTTTTTCATAGAGACGGACAATGGCATCCTTATAGGACTTGGTGATGACATCCACAACATGATTTTCAGCGACAGGGAGCAGATAACCATTGACCCCGTCTTCGATAAAGGTTTGATTTCCGTAAGGCACATCAAATCCAATCATCGGAAGACCTGAACCAACCGCCTCCATGAGAGTAAGGCCAAAACCTTCACTGGTTGAAGCTGTTAGGTAGACCTCGTACTGGCTATAAATGTCAGTCAAGTCAGCGTGCCCCATGAGTCGGATATAGTCGCCAGCTTGTGCTTCGACAATAATCTCACGCAACTTGGCATCCATACTACCACTACCGTAGATATCAAAAGTGATATCTGGCAGAGTCTTATGAACCTCGATAACCGCACGAACCAACCAGTCAATGTGTTTTTCCTGAGCCAAACGTGAAGCCGTAATCATTGAGAATGGCTTACGTGGCTTGTCTTGTCCAACCAATTCAGGCAAACTTCCCACTGGAATGGTGTAAATCTTTGGATCATGCTTGGTGTAGCGACGGAATTGTTCCTGTAAGATTTCCTTCTGACGATCAGTCGCCACAATAAAGAAATCAACCTTGTCTGCATTGGTAAATTGGTACTCGTAATAGTTATTCCAGAGGATGTAGTTGTCATCAGTTTGATTGACACTAAAATGCTCAGCGTGAACAACGACACCTAGGCGAGCAGCCTGTGCTTCTTCAAAGACCAACTGACCAATCCCTGTTTCACGGTCCAAAATGACCACATCATCCTTAGTTAGGGCCAGACGTTTGAAGAAATAGCGAAGGAATTCTTGCTTACCATAGAGGACCTGATCAGGGAAACGATAGATATCTTGATTATTGTCTCCTACAATCATGTCATAGGCTGTAGACCCATCTTCGTTATAAAAACGACGTTGGTAAACCTTGGCTTGATTGTCCTTAGGCGCAGAATACTCACTGCAATAACGGGTGTAAGAGTAAAAGTCCTTGCGCAAGAGCTTGTCATTGACAAAGTAGCTCACGGTTTCCACAGCGTCCTCGTCAACCGCACGAAGGTTACATGCCACCACCATATTGTCTTGTGGATAATGATAACGAATGAGGCGACCAGCTACTTCCTTGCGCTCAGGATCGGCAGGTAAGATAGCCTCGATTTCTGCTAGGCTAATAGTCGATGGTGCAATCTTAACATCTGTAAAATAGCTATGGAGCCAGATGATTTCGTCGTCTGCAAAACCAATCTTGCTAGTCATATGCTCGATATTATCTCCAAGGATGAGATCCATAAAGACAAATTTTGCCTCTTGTCCCATTTCCCTGAAAATCTTGGCACGATAGGCCTGGGCATATTCGACACCACTGCTGGCCCAACCTATGCCTAAATTAATGTTATATACTGTCATAATTTCCTTATTTTATGGGAAATGGCTGATGATATCTCCTTTTTTAGTGACTTGCACCTGACTAAGGAGAAGATTACGAACCATATCCTTTCTGATTTGACGTTTCATGGCTTCAAAGCCCTTGTATGCCTCTTGGTAATATTCGACAATAGGGTTCTTTTGACTGAGTTGCTGGCTACCGATAGCCATTTGGAGTTGTTGCAGATAGTCTACCTGCTCTACCCAGTTGTCATCCACAGCCTTAAGCATGGATAGGCGTTGGAAATACTCGTTAAGTTCCTTAGTCTTCAACTCCTGCTTCTTAGCATCAAGTTCACGATAGGCAAACTGGTAGATGAGTTCCAAGACTTGCTCACGATTGTTGAGGTCTAAATCATTAGGAATTTCATTGATGCGGAAGCTGATATTACGCAAGATGAAATGGTAAAGATTTTCCGCTTTTGAGAAATCTTCCTCAGCCATAGCTTGGTCGATGAAATCGTCAAGAACCTCGTCAATAACAGTGTCCAAACCTTGATTGTGGTAGATGAGACGGTCACGTTGAGCATAAATCATCTCACGTTGGATGTTCATACTTTCTGCAAATTCAAGCGTTTGACGACGTGAGGTACGACCAGAACTCTCACTAGCTTCTTGGGCTTTTTCAACCAATTTACGATACTTGCGACCGGTCAGTTCCTTAGGCTCAATGTGATCATTAATGGCATATTCTTTGTAGGTACGGTGAACCCATGATGGACCGTATTTCTTAATCACATCGTCTTCAAGTGAGACGAAGAATTTAGACATACCAGGGTCTCCCTGACGTCCAGAACGGCCACGAATTTGCAAGTCAATACGTTGACTTTCCATACGTTCCGTACCGATTACGACCAATCCACCCAGTTCAGCTACGCCCTTGCCGAGCTTGATATCTGTTCCACGTCCTGCCATTGAAGTCGCAACTGTCACGGCACCCATTTGTCCTGACTCAGCAATCATCTCAGCCTCTCGAGGTGCATTGTTGGCATTTAGGAGGTTATGAGCAATCCCCTCACGCAAAAGTAAAGAAGAATAAAGCTCTGACATTTCCACCGAACCAACGAAAATCAAGATAGGATTGCCTTTTTCATGATAATGCTTAACATACTCTAAAGAAGCAAAGACCTTCTCTGGCAGAGTCGCATAAATTTTATCTGGATAGTCGATACGTTGTTTCTTACGGTTGGTTGGAATTTGAATGACCTTCATACCATAGGTATCGAGAAATTCTTTTTCCGCAACCTTACCAGTACCAGTCATCCCTGAAATTTTCTTGAATTTTTTAAAGAGACTTTGATAGGTGATAGAAGCCATGGCTCTGGTTTCTTGTGACAAGGCCACTAATTCCTTGGCTTCGATGGCTTGGTGGAGTCCACCTTGGAGCTTAGTCAATTCCAAGAGACGACCTGTCGATTTATCAAGAAGGACCACTTCAGGCCCTTTCTTACCATCACGAATGATGTAGTCCTTGTCCTTTTTATAGAGCAAGTGGGCACGAAGTGAGAAGAGCAAATGACGGGCAAAGGTACTATTTTCCTCATCGTAAAGGTTGCCGATACCGAGGTAGTTTTCAGCAGCCTTTGCACCCTTAGTGGTCAACCAAACTTCACCTTTTTCCTCTTTGAAAATGTAGTCTTCACCCTCGACCAAGGTGGTCATAAGCGTATCCATCATTCCATAGTAGTTGGACTGAACACGGGGCGCACCAGAAATAATCAAGGGAGTCTGGGCACTATCAAGAAGGACAGAGTCTACCTCATCGACGATAGCATAGTTAAAAGGACGCATGTATTTCCCGCCTTGGTTAGAAGCAAGGTTATCAATCAAATAGTCAAAACCTAGACTGGAATTAGTCGTGTAAACGATATCTGATTGATAGATGGCACGCTTTTCAGCTGGTTCCATCTCATTACTGCCTTCCACACAAGGCACACCAATCGTCAAACCTAGGAACTCATAGACCTGACCCATTTCTTCGGCGTCACGGATAGCCAAGTATTCATTGGTCGTAACGAGGATAGCCCCTTCACCTGACAAGGCATTAAGGTAGACTGGCATGGTTGCTGTCAAAGTCTTACCCTCACCGGTATTCATCTCAGCGATATGGCCCTGGTGCATGACAATGCCCCCCATGACCTGAACATCATAAGGAAACATGCCTAGCACGCGCTTATCTGCTTCACGAACAACCGCAAAAGCTTCTGGCAGGAGGTCGTCCAAGCTTTCTCCTTGGGCTAAACGCTCCTTAAATTCCTGCGTTTTATTTTTCAACTCAAGGTTGCTCAGACCAGCCATTTCATCGGCTAGGCCGTTGATTTCCTTGAGTATCTCCTTAACAGGGAGAATAGGATTCAGTTGTTTAAACATGTTCTTCTCCTGTTTCTTCCAGTTTTAAGCTGTAGAAATCCAGCTCTTTGACCCCAGCACTCAAGAGAGAAATACGATAGGTATAGGCATCATGAGGATAAACAAAGGTCATGTGGGTACTTTTTTCAATCAGCTGCTTAATTTCATTGTCATAACGGTCCAAAAAGCTGACTTTCAAAAATACTGAGCCTGTTGGTACAGCTTCGAGATTAGCCGTCAAGTCATAGCTATGCCCTTTTTTCAAAAGTGGGAGGGCAGGCTGGGTACGAGCAGCTTGATAGTTTTGGATGGCCATCCAAGACTGGATTTCCGTTCCTGATGGCACCAAAGGATTGTAAAATTGCACAGAACCATCTTGGCGCTTAACAATTTTTGAGCCATACATGTAAGCTTTGTGGTTTAAGCCCCACAAGATTTCTGATTTCTTGTTTCTGAACATTCTTACTCCTTCCTTCCAAAATCATTTTCTAAAATCATACGGTAAAAATTGACAAACCAAGTTGTCGCCGTATATGAATCATCGTTGTGTCGACCTGACGTTCCCTTACTGAGAATCTTAGCCCCTGAATAATAGAGGGACTTGGTAATATCCTCATAGGCTGTCGGATCCATATCCTCGTCTTTCATGTAAGAAAGACCAAAGGTCGTGTTTGAAAAATCTGCTTTTTCAAACTTATTCCAGAACTTCTGATTAAGAGCCTCAACACCCTCATTATCCAAGCGTCCTGTCTGCAAATGCAAGACATCAATTCCTGTTGGAAAGACCTCTGGTGCCAAGAGTCTGGCACGATTTCCGATAGTACCAACATTGGCTAGGGGTTTAGACATGATGATGGCATGAGGTTCAAAGTCCGCACCATAGTACATAGATGGAAAGGTTCCCATGGACATTCCAGAGAGAATGAGTTGACTATTGTCAAAACCTAGATAGTCCAAGTAATGTTGGATGGTGTCCTTGATACTATTTTCAAGCTCTTCAGTTCCCATGTAGAAGGCTCCCCCTTGGAGACGAGGGTCTGAAAAGAGCAAGAATGGTGTTCCCATCCCTTTCATCATTCCGAAACCTTCGAAACCTTCGGCAGGACGGAAACCTGAGAAGTAAACAGACAAAGGTGGCTTGAAATCCCCAGGATAAAAGAAATAGTTGATTTCCTGACGCTTGCTGTCGTGGAGAATACCACCACCAAGTACAAATTTACCGAATTGGAAACGGGTCAAACGTTGGTGGAGACCACCAATTGTAATCTGACCTTTGCCCTTCATTTCAAGACTAGCAGCCAAGAGGAAGGTCATGTCCTCATCAAGGACAATGGCCCCCTTGCGCATTTCTTCTTCTGAAACGATATAGGTCTTAAAAATACCTGCGACCGAACCCTCTGGCAAAAGATTGAGAATCAAACGACACTCGCAAGTCTCCTCTTTTTCAAATTCCAACCAAAGCTCGATAGGATTTTCCTTGCTGGCTCTGACATTATAGGTCCAGTCCAAGACAGGACTAAAATCTTGACCATAATCACCTTTTAAAATGACATTTTCATGACCGTGGTAGGTCACGTCACCAGTAAAATTTGGGTTAACCTGGGTAGTGAAAGGAGACATCTTATCCCCGTATTGACCTGAAAAGAGTGCTTTTGAAAGGGTAAAGAGCAACTGTCCTTGATTTGAAAAATCAGTCGGCACAGCACACATTTCCTTGATGAACTGAGCAAGTATCTCATCCGACACTTTAATCGTTTGATCAAAGAAAATAGCATGGGGAATCAAATGCTCTTTAATTGCCATCAATTCCTCAAGACCGGCAAGACTGTCCACTATAACAGCTGTGAAAGTCTTGATTTCGTCTTCTTCGATGGTTTCTTGTAAGGTCTCAAGCTGACCAAGATTGCAATAATACCATTTCATATTTTCAGGAATTTCCTGATTTTCTGACCAGTTGGATGATCCAACTTGTAGTATCTTCAGACGATTATCCTTGGTCATTCTGCTCCTCCTTCAACCAATTTTCCCATTTTTGCACCAAACGGTCTCCTGTATTTTCCTTAATTTTCTCAATAGAGTAGATAAGGGAACGGTTCCAGTTGTTCAACTGTCCCAAATAGTAGTAAGCCCCTTTTTCAAAATCGGACAAGTGCTTCAAGATATAACCATTCTCTTGGTGGGTCACATACTCAGACGCCACACGGTTAATTTGTGGAATACCAGCACTGATTCCAGCAATCTGTGTATAACGATTAGGTTCCTTGCTTAAGTCGACAATAAGTCGTGTAAACTGAAGGGCCTTGATAAGGGCAGTCTCGTCACGCAGGTCTTGGAAAGAAAATCGGCTGACGATTTCATTATTTTCTTCCAATTTATTTTCTGCACCACTACTTTCCACAACTTCTTCAAAGACTTCTGGACTCAAACGTTCTTCAATCATTTTCTCCACTTGATGTTGCAGGCTACCAAGTTGCTCTGGATTGGCATTAAATGCTCCAAACTCAACCTGTGTCTTTGGATACTTAGCCACGAAAGCCAGGACCTGATAAATAGCCTCTAAATCCAACTGATCGAAGTCAACCTGATAAAAGATTTTAGACTCTTTGACACGTTGACTGGTTCCCAAAGCCAAACGGGTATCGAAGGAAGCCATGTGTTTGAGTTTCTTAGCCTCTTCTGGATAGGCAACCTGAAGCTGCTCCAAGTAATCGTAACGGTCAGCAATCAACAAGTCCACTTTCGGCAGAAAGACTTCATAGGTGTCAATACTATCGTCCTGATTACGTTCTGCGAACCAAGTCAAAATCTTAGTGTTGTCTGCTGGCAAATGTTCAAAGAGGTGCTTGTTATGGCGTAAATCTGAGGCAATAACAAAACGGTCCTCTGCTTCTACCTTTTCGTCCAAGAATTTAGTCAAAAATTCCCAGATAACTTCTGAAAGGTCACCGTAGTAACTCTTATTAAAACGACCTTCCGTACGAGGATTGGCTACAATCCCACGACCATCAAAGAAATGACAGAGTTGCCAGACTCCCTTGGCATTAAGGTAGTTTCGATAGCTTGGTTGTCCACCTTCATAATAAAGACTACTTGAGATGAAACCGCGGTCATCGTAGATGTCTTCGCGAATGATTTGCTCATCCTTATAGTAGCGAATCATGCCAATAAAGCCTTCTGAACCGAACTCAATCTCGGCATAACGCTTGTGTTGGCATTGCACCACGATAGCAAATGGTGTGTGAACAAAGGTAGCCCCTTCTGGCCATTCCAAATCTGTCACCTGAAGATTTTTCATATCTTCATCAGTGATACCCTGAATCAAGTCAAAAATAGCTGTATAGCCAACTTCCAAAACATCATGACGATGCAAGAAATAACGCAAATGTGGTTGGTAGGCCAAAAGCAAAAGCTGAGGGGCTAAGTCCTCATCCTGAAAGATACGAACTTGGTGCAAGCTGTCATCAAATTCAATTTTTTGGCGGATACGGTACCAAGGATCAATGACCGTCTTCCAAAATTCATCCGTCTGTCCATACCAAGCTGGAATAAAATAATACATGAGTTCTCCTTCATTGTCTTTTCATCACAATACTTGAGATTGAGGGGCAGACCGATCACTCATCACCAGCCTGCCTCTCAACCCCACGAGGGGTGAGAGTTTATACATTTTCAAAAAGTGGGGTGTAGGAAGTGTTAAGCTTCAAGGCTTTCATTTCCTCGTTAACATTGTAAATCATACCGCTAAAAATCAAGAATGTCCCAGGAATCATACTCAGTTGTAGGTAATCTGGATTGACCAAGATAATCAGCATTGGAGCACCTGCCATAAAGAGCATATAAAGGGCACCGATAAAACCAAGTCTAAGCACCAAATGGTTGATATAGGCACTAGTTTCTTGGCCTGGATAAACACCGTAGATATACTCACCTGACTTGCGCATTCGCTCAGAGATTTGCTCACCAGAGACATTAACGAAGGCAAAGGCTAACCCTAAAACGAAGAGCATGATCAGATAAACAACCAACCAAAGAGGTTGACCGACTGTCAAAGCCTTGATGGCACCACTGGTCCACTTGCTTTCAGGATGGATAAATTGAATCAGCATAAAAACGTACTGCGGAATACTAACCAGCGACATGGCATACATGAAAGGCATCCCTCCGGCTGGATTCAACATAATATCCAAGTAAGAATACTGTTTAAAGCGGTTATGAATATTGATTTTATTAATTGAGATACGGTATCTCGCCCTCTGCACAACCCCTGAAATATAGAGGAAGACCAAACTGAATAGAATCAGAGGAAGCAAGACATCCCAACCGATACCTAACTTTTCAATACTATCCATGATTTGATAGGGCAGATTGGCCATCATACTTGCCATCAAGATAACAATGGAGCCTCCAATCCCAAAGAGAGAGTTGAGGTCTGATAGCCAAACCAAGAAGAAGGTCCCGGCAATTAATAAAATGGTATTCATGAAAATAGCGAGACTAGCATTAACCCCTGAAACGATAGGTAAATTCAAGGATACTGCCAAAGATTGAACAATGGCAATCCCTAGGGCCAAATACATGCGTCTACGGTCCTGAATTTCAATGGGAAGATTTTTCAAGCCCATTTTCTTAGAGAAAGAAAACATCTGCCAGAGAATCATGGCCGACATCCAGGGCGACAAACCCACTGAAAATAGAGACATGGACCTGAGGTTTCCACCCATCATGGCACTAGAGAAAGCCAAGGAACCTATGGCTCCCCCAAAGATATTTGCATTTTTCAAATCCACAAACGGTAGAACCAATTGATTTCCCAAACAATAAATAAAGAGGAAAAAGAGGGTCCATAAGACACGTTTGGTGATTATCGATTGACTAATTTTTTTCACTATTACTCCTATTTCCTGCCCATAGACAGGCTGATGTTATTTCGATTGAAACGAGACAGAGACGCCATTTCAGCCTACTTATCCAAGCAAAGGATTACAGGCTCTTCTTACGCATTTGGCGAATGGTCTCAGCCATCTCTTTCCAACGATCTCTTGAGTAGGTTTGTTGGTTATGCTTGGTTGACTTAAGGTCCTCGAACCCTAAAATCGGTTTGTTTTCAAACCTAAAGGCATCAAGAATTTCCACTACTTTTCTTCCTGGATTGATATCTAGAAGCAAGTCACTGGTACGCAACAATTCCAAATCTAGCCCATTTAAGCCCGCAATGGCTGAGTAAACCGTCACATTTGGATAGGTAATCAATTGGGCTAGTTTATCTGTCACATGCTGTCGAGAGGCAATTTTAAACTGTACCTTAGGAAGAGCCGAGATAAGGTCCGTCAAATGAGGAATTTCTGAAATGTTGGTGTAAACCAAACAAGTAAATGGACGGCCCTTAGGATAAATCATGTCCTCTGAAAGTGGCAATAAAGCGGTATTTTCAGCAACCTCTGACCAATCCATTTGAGCATAGAACCACCAGACCTCGCGATAAGCTTGGCAAGCCAATGGTAACCAAGGCTTACGGTGTGAGGCATAATGCACAACCTTAGGATAGTCTTGACCATTTGGCAGATGGAAACCAGCTAAACTAGACTTGGTAACCGCATAGTTGTTGTCAAAAGACAAGGGCAACCAGTTGTTACGGAAGACCATGTTTAGAATGGACTGCTCTGCAAATGGTACCTTATCATGCCATTCACTAGTCATGTCAATAAAGTGACGCCTCATGTTGTACTGCTTCCAATAAGCCGTATCAATCACCATGAATCCTACATCAAACATCGCCTGACTATCCTGAACTTGAACGGCATAGTCACGTACGGCAGCCAAAGGTCGACCTTGCAAATCAAGGGTAAAGAGGTCCTCTAGAGAACCTGTAACCACCATGTCACTATCCAAATAAAGGGCCCGTTCCTCAGACACAAAGTCCGCCACAAAATAGCGAAGATAGCTTGCATAGTTGCTATTAGTCTTGTATTGCTTGATATGACTACTATCCACACGACAGTTAATCACTTCACTACCAAAGGCAGCCAGATGACGGTTTAGTCCTCTAAACCACTCTTGAGAGAAATCATCGTTAATCAAGTAAAAACGAATGTTGCGATGATGGAAAACGATGGATTTGATGGTCGTAAGCACCTGGTCAACATAAGTATAGTTAGCCGCAAGAACAATAGCACGCTTTTTAGTCTCATAACGTTGAGGAGCTAAACTCAAGACCTGGAATTTCTCCTGAATGGAGCGGTAGGCATCAGAATCCGTGAGACCTTGCTCCTCCACATTTTTCAAGCAAGCCTCTAGCATCTGACGGTAGGTGACCATGTATTTTTCCAGAGGGAAACCATGACTAGCAACAATAGCCAAGCGTTCTTCCATGGCATAAACCAAGGTCATCATCCAGTCTTGCATCCAAGTCGCTGACGGCATCTCTGGACTCTCACGATATACATAAAGTCCCTTGTTGAGATAAACCGTACGCTCACTCATGAGATAGGCTTTAAGGTTGAAAAAGCCATCCTCCCCTGCATGCTCTTTTGGAAAAAGCAAGTCATTAAACAAAGAACGTTTGTAGAGTTTGCCTGTCGCAGAAATCAGAGCGATGTTAATGTTATTGGTTTCTTCAAAGAGACCATCAATAATCTGAGCCGGTGAATAAACCTGCTCATAATAATCTTCATCCTTGATATAAAAATAAAAGAGATCTTCCGATTCCTTATAGACACTGTAATTGGCCACTGCGATATCCGCCTTGTGGGCCTGAAGCGCCTTATAAAGCTCCTCTAGATAGGTTGGCTCTACCCAATCCTCAGCATCCACATAGGTGACGTAAGCTCCCTTAGCCTGACGAATACCAATATGGCGAGCATCTGAAAGCCCTCCATTATCCTTTTTAAAATAGAGGATACGAGAATCCCTAGCAGCATAACTACGGCAAATGGCATCACTATTATCTATTGAGCCATAATTGATGAGAATAATTTCAAGATTTTGATAGGTCTGCCCCAAAACACTGTCTAAACAGGTCTGGAGTTGATTTTCTACATTGTAAACGGGAATAATTACGGAAATTTTTTCTGTCATTTTTTTATTTCTTATTTTTTCTAGCTAATACATTTTTTATTTTCCTGTCTCAAACTTTCATATGATAGCAAGGAACAGTCTAAGAATCTGACAAGCATTTTACGGTCACAAGATTAAAGATTGTAAACACATTCTATACACTTTTTCCTTGATTTTATCGAGACTTAACCATATTAAATTATAACACAGTATCACTTAATTTTCTAATAGATTAACTTTTTTATGAGGGATTTTTTTCAAATAAATTTCCTTTTATTTTCAAAAAAACTGATAGTTAGGAAGATTGAAATAAGTGGATAGAAAAAGAGATAGCTCCGATGAGAAACTATCTCTTAGAATAATTAAAACGTTTTGACGAGAGTTCTTAACCCCTTGACTTCTCTTACCCTTTATCCACAATCTTAATACGGCTACTACCATCGTGTGACTTGATGATGGCTAGTTGTTGAGCGATGCCTTCTTTCATGTCGTCCACGTGGCTGATGACTCCGACCATTCGGTTTTCACCAATTTGTTCTAGGACCGTGATAGCCTTGGTGAGGGCTTCCTTATCTAGCGAACCGAAACCTTCGTCGATGAAGAGGGCTTCAACAACGGCACCCTTGCTGGTATTTTGCACAACTTCTGAGAGGGATAGGGCAATGGCCAGTGCAGCGATAAAGGTTTCACCACCAGACAATGATTTAACGGAGCGTTCACTACCTGTCAACTGATCATAGACGTTGATATCCAAGCCAAAGTGATCACGCGCCCTTCGACCTTCCTCGCTCAAGACAAAGGAATAGCGGTTATCCGTTAATAATCCGATGTAGTTGGCATTGGCATAGTCCAAGATTTGTTGGAAATACTGACGGATAACATAGACCTCAAGATTGAGACGTCCAGTCAGAGCAGTATTTTCTCCCTTGACTACCTTAACCAAATCACTGAGTTCTTGGTGAGCTTTAAAAGCCTCTTGATTACTGTCTTGAAGGGTTTTGGCGGCTTGGTAGGTAGCCGTCGCATCCTTAAGTCCCTTCTCCATGACAGACACCTGAGCCAGTTGCTTATCATAGCTTTCCTGACTGGTTTGAACCTCTTGTGTTAAAGCGGCCAAATCTGGTTTTTCATGATTTTGGAGAAGCTCTTTGCCCTTACTAATCTGGGTCTGCAATTCTTGTTTAAGGGTTTGGTAACTTGTCAATTGAGCCTGAAGCTTAGGAATAGCTTGCTTGTTCACTTCAAGCAGCCAAAGCTGGATTTGTTCTAGGTCATTGGTGAGCGCCCCTTCAGCCTTAAGACTTTGATTTAATTCAGCCAATAGATGCTTCGTTTCTTGGCTGGTCTTTTCTTTAGACTTGGTCAAGCTCTCAAGTTGCCCCTTGATGCCTTGAATGTCGGCATGAAGTTGGTTGTAGGCTTCACTATTTTCCTTAATCTGCTTATTGTAGAGGTCCAACTCCTGCTTCGCAAGGGAAATCCGTTCTTGATAAACCTCTACAGACTCCAGTTCTGGATGAGCTACCTGCAAATCTTTTAAGCGCTCCTTAGCTTGGTCGAGAGCTGCCTTGGCCTCTTGATAGCTCTTAGCCAAATCTGTCGCTTTTTCCTGAGCTCGTCCTAACTCATTTTGATAATGGACACGGTCTGCCTCTTCCTTCTCATAGCGTTTTTGGAGTTCTTGATAATGCTTCTCAACAGCACTCAACAAGGCTTGTCCACGGTCAGCTCCATAGTCCTCTGAAAAATCAAAATCAAACTGTCCCTTAACTTGCTCTTCGAGTTCTTGATAGTGTTTTTCAAGAGTTAACTTAACTTTAGCCACTTGGTCAAGCATATCTTGGCGCTTAGTCTCAACTTCACTCAAGGTAGCCTGGCGATTTGACAAGGTAGCGACTTGCTTTTCTTTTTGAGCTTGAAGTTCCTCCACCTGGTCCATGAGATCCTTCAAGGCCGCTTCATCAGCCTGTGTCCCATCGACCTTAGGATGTTCCAAGGAACCACAGACCATACAGGGCTGTCCATCCTCTAATTCTGCCTGCAACTGGGCAATCATGAGTTGACGACGAGACGCTAAGGTCGTTCTTAACTGCTCTTCCAATTTTTTGAGGATTTCTTGAACTTGGTCAATATCTAAAGATAAGGTTTGATGACGCTTTTCGGTCTTTGCCAACTCCTGATTCAAGCCCTCTATTTCTTTAAGATCCTGAGCCAGTTGCTTATCCACACTGTAGCTCACAGACTGGAGGAGTTTTTCAGCCTCATGTAAACTCTCTAAACTAAGACGATTAGCCTCCAAATCTGACAAGGACTGGGAAAGGAGCTCAATCTCTTTCGAAGCCTGCTGATAGGTTTCTTCTAACCTCTTGTAGTTAGCACTCGACTGTTTGATTTTCTCCTGCTCTTGGACAAGACTCTGGGCATAGATAATAGCCTCTTTCCACGCACCCAGTTTCCCTTCTTTTTGAAGAAAACCCTCAGATTGAGTTGCAAGCGTCTCTTTTTGAGCCTTGACTTCCTCAAAAGCCTGCTCCTTAGCCTTTAATTTCTCCTGAGCAATCTCAAAGTCCTGTTCTAATTGCAACAACTGCTTCTGATACTGCTTCAAGCTGCTGATGGTTTCCTGCAACCCTTGGGCGAACTGCAATTCCTCCAGATGCGATTTCGCCTCTGCTTGTCCCTGAGCCCCTTCCTCAATTTCTAGACGGTAACGCTCCTTGGCTTGCTCCAATTCTTGGAAAATTTTGGCCACATCTTGAGCAATTTGCAAGCTCTTCTGCAGCTTAGCCAAGTCCTCATGGGCATTCTTCAAAATGCTTTTTTGCTCTTCAAGGTTTTCTTGACGTTGCGCCAAAAGGTCTTCAAGACGTGCCAATTTTTCAGAAGCTGGGGTTTGGGCTAAGACAGCCAATTCTTCCTCAGACCAAACCTGACTAGCAAAATGGCCATCTAGCTGAGTCTGGCGCTTCTCCATATCCTTGTTACTCTGACGAAGACGCTCTTCCAAGCTCTTTTGAAAACGGTCAAAAATACCTGTTCCAAAGATTTTCTTCAAAATTTGAGTCTTGGTCTTGGAATCTTCTTTCAAGAAACGGCTGAAATCATTTTGCGGAAGGAGGATAATCTGTTTGAACTGCTCGGCATTGAGACCCAAAATATGCTCAATCTGGTCACTAACTTCCTTGATTTTATCCCCAAGCTTTTCAATTTCCTGACCACCAATCTTATCCACAATGACTAGAGAAGCTGTCGCTTTTTGAATGGTCGTACCGCCACCCCGCTTGGCTCTCTCCTGCTGGAGCACACGCTCAATGCGATAAAGATGCTTGCCTTGTTGGAAGTAAAAAGTCACCTTGGTCAAATCATCCTCTGGACCAGCAAAGGTCGACCGCATCTCCTCAACATTACGATCACCACTGGTCGTCGCAAATAAAGCCACTGTCATAGCGTCAAAGAGAGTACTCTTACCAGCCCCTGTGTCACCACCAATCAAAAAGAGGGGAGCATGGTCAAACTGGGTGAAATTGATGACTTCCTTACGATAAGGTCCAAAATTGGTCAATTCTAACTGAACTGGTCTCATTGTCGACTCCTCTCAATCTCCTCAAAAATACTTTCCACAAGGGCAGTCTGTCTCTCAGACAAGACATCGCCCCCAGTCACTGTTTGGTAAAAATCAGAAACAATTTCCTGTGGCGACTGCATTTCCAAATCTTTTAAGTGCTGATCAACAGTCACGTTTTCTTCCCTGACATCACCCAGACGACTGAAAGTGATTTCTACAATATCTGTCCCATAAATTTCTTCCAGACGGGCACGCACATTGATACCCTCTAATTCCTTACGACTGGACAGTTGAATATCAAAGGCAAACCAAGCCTTTTGACAAGGCTGTTCCTTATAAAATTCAGGTGACATCAAGGTTTCAAAAGGCGCCTGCAAGGTCAAAATCGGCCGTCTGACCTCTAAAGAATGGAAGGTCTGAGACAAGTTACCAGTCGCATCCAATTCAAGAATATAAACACCCTTTTCTTCCTTACGTTTGGCTTCTTTAACATTAAAGGCGACTGGACTGCCTGAATATTGCACGCGCTGGCTCGGACTGGCAAAACGCGTATGGATATGCCCTAAGGCCACATAATCGAAAGCCTTGAAAAGGTCACTGGTCACATTGGTAAGACCACCTACCGTATTGCTGGTTTCAGACAACATCAATTCCCGTAGACTTTGACCATCGCTATCATCCTTCTTAGAAACTGCAAAATGCGTCACCAAAATATGGGCCTTGTCAGGATCAAAAGCTTTTTCCATATCCTCGAGAATATAGGCCAAGGCATCACCAATCCCCTGAACTTCCTTATTTTCATCGTCCTTATAATAAATACGGGCATCAATAGGATCGATAAAGGGAAGCAGGAAAATCTGGCAAGCCTCCAACTCAATAGGCTCAAAAGCCTCCTCCAAACGTGTGCTTAAATGAAGACCCTGATGTTGAAAAAAGTCTCGTCCAAAATGTAAACGTTCAGCACCATCGTGGTTGCCACTGATAGCATAGACAGGAATCTGCTCCTCCAACACCAAGCGGGCCAAGGTCTTATTAAATAGCTTAATCGCATCCACAGGCGGCACCGCACGGTCATAGAGGTCTCCCGCAATGATAACCCCATCCACTTTTTCGCTAATAGCCAAATCCACAATCTGTTGAAAGGCCCACTCCTGCTCCTCCAACAAAGACCAGCCATTGAGGGTTCGCCCCACATGCCAATCTGACGTATGTAAAAACTTCATGACAGTCTCCTCATTCGTTTTGTCTTACTCTATTGTACCTTATCAAGCTAAATACTGCTTAAAAGATTCACAAACCTTGGGAGATTCCGTAATTTTTATCCGCAGACCAAAAAATCTCTCCCGAGCAATCACACTCGAGAGAGATTTTATTTTTGGATTTTATGAGAGATAAGGTGTGGAAATCTTAGTCTTGGTTTTTACGACGATTCATAGCCGCAAGTCCTGACATGAGTCCCATGACAACAACACCCATTGCTGCAAGGCTGTTATCTGACTCGCCTGTTACTGGCAATTGTTCATCGCCTTCTTTAGCTTTATCAGAGCCATCTGCCTTCTTACCATCTTTGTTTCCAGATTTCTTCTTATCTGAACCTCTACCATCTGAAGCACCATCAGTAGCTGATCCAGATCCAGATCCTTTAGATCCTTTAGAACCGTTTGAAGTTGCTTTGACAGCTTTAGAAGTTGAGCTTCCAGATTGACCACCGTTACCGTTTGATGGTGTTGAGCCATCTTCGACTTTACGGTAGATGTAAGTTACGACTGTTTGACCTTCTGTCATCTTGTCTGTAGATTTACCTTCTTGACGGATCAATTCATATTTCACACCGTTACGGTAGATGTAGCGATCACCATGAACGTCAACTTCAGCACCAACAGAGTTAGTGATAACAAGTGGCATCTTGATTTGGTTACCATACTCGTCACGGTAGATAACGACGATAGTACCAACTTCTTTGTTAACTGCTGGTTTAGCAGGTTCTGCATTAACCACCTTGTAAACAACCTTTGTATCTTCACCTGGGTTGCTTGGTGTCACACCTGTCTTATCAGCCTTGTAACCTTTCACTTCAGGAACAAGGGTCATAGCAGCCTTAGTTGGATCGTTAGGATCATTTGTGTAAGTAACGGCTTCAACACCTGGGATTGGATTACCTTTTTCGTCAACGGCAATAATCTTACCAAATTTATTGTAAGTTACAGTCTCAACCTTGCTGTCCATAGTGACATCTTGAGAAGCCACACGACCTTTATCAGCGAAATAACCGTTAACCAACGGGGTGATTACGAGGTCAAACTTAGTCTTATCTGCTTTCCATTCACCTGCTGTAAGAATGTCACCTGTTACAGAGTCAAGCGTCAATGAACGTTTCCATTGTGCCTTTTGAACACTGTCTGCTGGCAATTTAGCATTGCTGTCCTTGCTTGCATAGTGAACAGTGTATGTCACATCTTTAAGGTAAGCATCCTTAGCTGGCCATTTTGGTCCGTTTGGTTGGTTAGGATAGATTGGCGTTCCAGGTTCGTGAGCATTGTCTGGATTAAAGTCAAGTGCTACACGTTTGAAGCTTACTGTCCAAGCTTGGTCAACTGTGCTATCCAAGTCGAATGTTGCACCAGCTGGGTAACCATCTGTTACAAGGACATAGCCAAGGTCTTGATAATGTTTGATACGTTCAGCTGTTGAATAGTTAACTGCTTCGCCAGACTTACCAGCCAAGGCAACAGTTTCAAGGGTTGAACCACTTGTTTCATCACGGTATACAACACTTGCTTTTTGGTCATTCTTAACGTAAACAACCTTAGTATCGCTAGACAAGTCACCTGGTGTTGCAGGTACTACCTTAGCAGTGTAACCTGGGATAGTTGGCAAGTTCTTATCAACTGCAATCATCTTAGTTGGATCGTTAGGATCATTGATGTAGGCAGTGTCAGATACACCTGCAATTGGGTTACCATTTTCATCGACAATGACGAATTTACCAAAGGCCTTGTAAGTTACTGTATCAGTTGCTTCTGGAGCATCTGGAGTAACTGTCTTACCACCTGCTACGGCTTTATCGGCAAAGTAGCCATTCACAACAGGAACCTTAACTGTACCGTAAGTGTGGCTAGTTTCATTCCAAGTCACCTTACCAGTCGCTTGGTTATCCTTACCTGCAAAGGTATAGTCAGATTTCACATCTGCAGCTGGTGTATTATCGCCAGCCCCTTGGAAGGTAACAGTTTGTTTCGTCGCCTTAGTAACATCGTTAACGATTGCTACGTAAACGACACGAGTATCTTCACCTGGATTTGATGGTGATGCAGGGATAACTTTAACAGTGTAGCCAGGAATGCTTGGAAGCGTCTTGTCGATGGCAATCATCTTAGTTGCATCATTAGGATCGTTCGTGTAGGCAGTTGTTGATACACCTGGAATTGGATTTCCATTTTCATCCACAGCGATAAATTTACCAAAGGCTTTGTATGTCACTGTGTCTGTTGCATTTGGTGCATCCGGAGTAACTGTCTTACCACCTGCTACAGCTTTATCGGCGTAGTAACCAATAACAACTGGAGTCTTAACTGTTCCATAAGTGTGAGTCGTTTCAGTCCAAGTTGTTGTATTAGTTGTAGGATCTTCTTTACCGTTGAAGCTAAAGTCATTTTGAGTGTTGGCAGCTGGTGTCTTCGTATCAGCACCAGTGTATGTCACTGTTTGACTTGTTGCTTTAGTAACATCTTTAGTGTCTTTTTCCACGATAATGTGGTAACGGTAACCTGGAGCTAGGTATTGACCACCACCATTGGCATCAATTGAAGCGTCCAATCCTTGCGAACCGTTGGCAAATTGAACAAGGTCAACGACACGGCTTTGGTTACGGTCCCAAGTACGTTCTGAACGGATAGTTGCAATACCGTTGTTATAGTCGTATTGACGTTCTGACTTCAAGACATCTACGTAAGCATTAGCTTTAGATTTGTCAGCAGATGCATACTTGATGCGGTATCCTGCTGGTACTGGTGGAAGTTCTGTTACACCAGCATCGTAGATTTTATTGTAAGTCTTACCGTTTGCTGTGATTGTTTCAGTTGAGTTATTGATACGGTATGTTGAAGATCCAGGAATCTTGTTTCCTGCTTCATCGACATAGTCAATAATACCAAGGTTAGCGTAGTTAACAACAACCATGTAATTACCGTTTGTAACGTAGTCATAAGGTCTCATTACTCCTCGGTTATCACGACCGACTTTGAGGTGGTTGATGTAATCAATATTAACAAAGTATTGTTGACGCTCTGGCAAATAGGCAAGTTTGTAGCCAAGGTTTGTCAAGTCAGGGTTTGTTGAGCCTGCTCCAGCATTTGTCAAAACAGCAACCGCATCAGCTGTACGAAGGCTACGGTTTGATACCGCAAGTCCCATAGCATTGATGAGGTTTTCAGAGTTAAGGCTTGCTTCAGCAGCATTCAATTCACTGCTTGTCACAGCTAACTCGCTAGTCGCTACTTTAAGGACACTATTTACAGCGTTAGTTGTAGACTCTGCACTGGCAGTTTCTGCTGCAGTCGCAACTGAAGTAGCCGCACTTGTTTGTGCTGATACTTGACCAGCAACAGGAGTTTCTGCTACAGCTGTTGAGCTAAGAGCTTGAGCACTTGTAGCTACAGATGAAGCAGTCGCTGTTGCAGACTCAGAGCTCGCTTGCGATGCAGCCTGAGAAGCTACTTCTGAACTAGCTGCTGTTTGACTAGTTGTTGAAGCTGCTTGGCTTTGAGCTGCTGATTGTGGTTGTTCACTAGCCAAGGCCACAGTAGAGACTGAACTTGGTGCGTTTTCTGTTGTTGCTGGAGCTACTGATGTTGTTGGCGTTGATTGCTCCACGACGACATCTGGCTCAGCAGTTGTTTCCATACCTGCGGTAGTTGGTGCTACCGTTTCATCAGCTTGGGCACCCTGTGCATTTGAGAAGATTGAAACTCCCAAAAGTACAGAGGCTACACCAAAGCTGTATTTTCTTAATGAAAAACGTTGGCGTTTATTAAACATATCTCTCATAATAATAAATTTCCTCAATATCCAAATTACTTTATATACAGTTTCCATTTTATACTATAATTATTAAATTGTCAAATATATACTAATAATTGTGTAAAAGTTTAACTTTTATTAGAGAATATTAATTTAAAACTTTTATCTAAGTGCTTTGAAACTTCAAAACGTTCGTGCTTTTATTTAGCACAAATCCCTATTTTGTCAGTTTTATAATTTTTAAAATACTTTTATATGAAAGCATCTTTTATTAAAAACCTTCGTCACTCTAACCTTATTTTTTAGTTTTGGTGATATTTATTAAAATACAAAACTCTCTCCCTTCAAAAAGAAAACGTTTTAATGGCTCAACCCACATCTCTCTCAATCCCTTGCCAATACTGACCTAGAGGCTCCTACTACCCGCATTCTCGACAGACTCAAAAATCCCTTTGGTAGTTACCAAAAGGGATTCCTTCATCTATTATTTGAAAATAGAACTTGTGAAACTATCTGTCTCTTGTAGGAGTTTCTTATAGACAGCTTCTTTGAGTTTTGTCGTATGGCTTGTTGACACAGATTTATTGCCATTATTATCTGTTTTAAGACTTGCAGCGTCTTTGGCTACTGCCGCTTTAAACAAGGCTAACAAATCATCGTAAGAGCTTACTGATGTACCGTCAACAGTAACTGTCGTCAAACCATGAGACGCTTTTTCTTTGACTTCTTTGAAGTAGGCCTTCTTGAAGTCTTCTAGGGAGTTGAACTGACCATCAGAAATCTTGTTAATGATAAAGTCATCACCAAGGGTGTTCTTACCAGCCGCTTTTGCTTCTTGTTTGTACTTGTTGGTCGCATAACCTAAGAAGCCTTTTTCATAGCCGTAGTAACCCCAGAGTCTAAAGGTATTGTGCTTGAAGGACATGGCACCTGGAGAGCCCTCGCTGGTATTACCACCATAAATGGCAGACATCATAGGCACATTGACATAGGCAGAAGAGAAGTCCTCAGGTTTATAAACACCATTGCCAGGTCCACGATTGGTCATGAAGTTATTATCCACAAGGTCATCAATAGAAGTCAAGCTAATAGCCTTTTCGCTATCACTTAGAGCACGCACCTTGTCGTATTGGTTCTTACTATTGCCTCGTAGCTGTTTATCGACCTTCTTGAACCATGCGTTATTGAGCTCTTGATTTCCTTGACTGAGGACCGCTTCCCCTTCAAGTGAATCAAGAAGCATAAGGGTATCGTTGTAGCCCTTCATGTAACGGTCAATGGCCTCACGAGAGTTCAACTTGTTTGGATTGGTGTTGTACCACTGATTACCATCGTTTTCTCTTTCAAAGGCCATGTTAAGTCCCAAGGCACCGTATTCACCTTGGTGACCCTGAGTCGCTGGTGATTGCAACATTCCTTGGGCATAAGCTTCAACGTCTGTTCCTTCACGACGACCAAAACCTCCAAAGTAGGCAATACGGTCATTGATATGAGTTGTTTCATGGGTAAAGGCTGAAGCACCGTACTCGCTAATCATGTTAGACATGACGTAAGTAACCTTGGCACGATTATCATATGGATTGTCGTAGATGGCAGCATAGGCACCAGCCATGGCTCCGTTATCACCGTAGTACTCACCAACTGGTCCATAGATTTCACGGATCGGCGCATAGACTTCCGTACTGTTCTTGAATTGGCCGTAGCGCTCTGGCCAACCTGGCCAACCATGACCCCAGACATAGAAACCTTCCCAGATTGGATTGACAATGTCTTTGAACAATTTGTTTTTGACATTATCTGTAGCCAATCTTTGCCAGAAATCAAGGTAGTTGATTTGACGTTGAGCTGCTAGGTCAATCTCAGGTTTCAACTTCTCTAGGGTTGTGTTGTACTTGTTAGCTGTACCATAAGACATGGTGTCATAGGTAGAAATCAAGAACATCTCTGTCTTATCAAGGTTCAACAAAGGCAAAATCATCTTGCGGTGGAGACCACGGCTGAGGTTGTCATAAACACGATACTTGTGCTCACCGACACCTTCATTTTGAGAAGCCTTCTCAACAACGTAGACCTTATCCTTAGCAGCATCGATGAACCAATCATTCATATTGTCGATAGTGGTAAAGAGTTTTCGGTTGTAGTTAAGGAAGTCGGTCAGGTCACTAGAAAGAGTGCTCTTGGCCAGAACTTCACCAAAGGCATCGTAGGTTCTTGAACCACTGATATTATTTTCCTTAGAGCCAATCTCAATCAAACGGTCAAGGACATCCACATTTTTACCATAGAAATCTGGTTTGAAGAGCATGATTTCTTTGATGTTAACATCATCAAACTTCACACCATAATAACGATTCAAGTAGGTCAAACCTAGCAAGAGGGCTGCTTTATTTTTCTCAACCTTGTCAAGAATCATTTGTTGGGCAGCTGGTGATTGGTTAAGCTGGTGGTCTTCATTTTGAACCAGCTTAGTCACAAGGATCGTCAAATTAGCCTTAACAGCCTCAAAGCTTTCTTCTAAGAAGAGGTTCTTGATAGCATTGACCTTATTTGGACCTGTACGACCAAGTTTTTGGTAAATCGGATCAGACTGCAACTCAATCGGTTTCAGGATATCAACGATGCCATTGATAAGGCTTGAGTGGTCTTTTTGAACGATATTTGGGGTGTACGTGATACCCAAATCAGTGACAGTATATTCCTTAACATTGCTCAACCCTTCTGAACTCTCTGAAAGCTTGAAGTAGTCTTTGGTACCATCAGCATAATGAACAATAATTTTATTAGCAGCACTTAGGTCAGTGACAAAATTACTGTCATTCATTGGTGTCACTGAGAGCACCTCTTTGGTATTCAAGTTATGGTCTTTAGCCAGTTTGTTGGCTTGGTAGACAATATAATCCTTGTTATAGAATGGCTGGAATTTCTCAATATTCTTGTAAGCCTGCTTGTATTCTGGATTATAGTCTTGAATATTGGCAAACTCTGCTTGACTAGAAGCCTTATTAAGAGTATTCAACGCGTATGGCTCGCTGACAAATGTATCAGCTGTAATCTTGTAACCTTCGACACGCTTGTCAGCCTCTTCTTTAGTCAAATGTTTGAGTTTTTTAGGACTCTTAGTATCTTTACCAGTGCCATCTTCGGCCGAGCTATAGCCGACAACACCAAAGAGATCTTTGATATAAGGACCACCATCTTCATCATTGACATCATTCGAAGCAAAGATTTCTTGACCTTTAATAACCTTGGCATAGGTCACGTTATCTTGAACAGCACCGTATGGCCAAGTCTTAGCGACAATACCACCGACATTTCGTGTGTTTTTGACATCAAGAACACCCTTGGCTACTGAATTGGTCACCTTGGCCTTAGTTCCTGACTTCCAACTGTTAAGCATGTAAGTGACAAATGGCACCAGCATACTTGCATTGGCATTTTGAGCTGTAATAGTCGCATCCACATAGGCTCTGTTGACGAATCCCATGTAGTTTGAACCAGCAATCCCACCAACTGTTGAGTTATTACCGACAGAGTCAATCTTACCGATAAAGGCAACATTTTCAACCTTGCCATCTTCATCAATCTTATTGACGATACCAGCCACATCATTGTTACCAGTAACCGAACCAGTCACCTTAACATCTTCAATCAGACCTTTGTTTTTAAGGTTAAATCCAAGAGTCGCGATTTGATTTTGACCAGGGCGGTTGATATCTACATTTTCAAAGTTGATGTTCTTGATAGTTCCGCCATTGATAACATTAAACAATGGATGCTCTAAATCATAGATGGCATAGCGTTTGTCACCATCACTTAGCAACTTACCAGTAAATTCTGAAGTAATGTATGACTTGCCGTTTGGAATGACGTGACGAGCACTCATGCTTTGGCCCAGTCTAAATTCACCAGATGGATTTGCTTGAATGGCATTGACCAAGTCAGCAAAATCGTAGTAAACATTGGCTTGGCTAGCCTGAGGTTTCTCAATGTAATAGCTATAGGTTTGAGCAAAATGGTTTTGGGCATCACGTTGAACCAAATTGTCCGCTGCTGCAGTTACCTTATAAACTGCCTTGCCATCAACCGTTGTTTCTTCGATGGCTTTTACTGCCAAGTAAGTGGCCTTCTGATCCGCAGAAGTCATCTTCAAGTAGTAATTCGTGAGATCCTGAGGTACAGCTGCCAGACGAGTCTCATCCACTTCTGTTTGATTGTCATACTTAATCAAATCTGTACGTGCAAAATCTTTAAGCTCAACCTTCTTGAGATCCAGTTGGAGAGTTTGGTCTGCCAAAACCTGATTCTCCTCACCATTGCCACGATCATAGGTCATGGTTGTTGCGAGGGTATATGGCTTGTAATAGTCTAAGTTTGTTAGGTCAGCAGTCAAGGTCGTGCTAGGAATATCAAGCGTTTGGACAATCTGTCCGTTTTGCTTGAGGACCGCTTTAATAGTCGTGATAGCTGCTGAACCTGGATTCGTCAAGTTGTAGCTAAGTTTAGCACTACGACCCAAATCATCCTTGTCAATCTGTGTCAGCGTAAGCACTGGTTTTTCAGACACCTTGGTCCCTTTGTGAACGATACGATCTTGAACAGGAACTAGCACGGTTTCAGTGACAGTTGGTGCCTCAGACGTCTTATTCCCTTTATAGGTCTTATAGACTTTGGTGATTTTGTTTTGACCTTTTTGACCTTCTTGAACAACCTTTAGAGTGCCCTTTTCAAGACTATCATCTTCTTGGACAATCTCTTTAAATGGAAGCTCTACAATAGACTCTTCCGTCGTTGTTCCATCTAGAGGCTTGCTGCCACGACGAAGCTTTCTAGGTTGTGGCACCTCGATAACCTTACCTGATACAATAGTTGGCTCACCAACCTTGACACCATCAATGGTTTGGTAAATTTTCTGGATTTCTTGGCTACCTTTTTGACCTTCTTGCTCGACAACCTCTTCATCCACATACTTGCTATCATCAGTGATAACTTCGATAGGATAATCGATGGCTTGCGTTTCAGTCTCTGTGACACTTCCAACAACTGGAGTGTGGACAGGATTCTCGGGTTGGACCAGAGCCTCACCTTCGTGACCGGATTCTTGTGTACCCTTAGCTTCCAGTTTACCAGTATAGTCTGGATTAGCAGGTTGAACAGCTGCTTCGCCTTCATGGCCAACTTCTTGAGTACCCTTGGCTTCCAGTTTGTCAGTATAGTCTGGATTTGCAGGTTGAACAGCTGCTTCGCCTTCATGGCCAACTTCTTGGGTACCATTGGCACTGATTGGACCGGTGTACTCTGGGTTAGCTGGTTGAACCACTGCCTCGCCTTCGTGCCCAACTTCTTGGGTACCGTTAGCACTGATTGGTCCAGTGTACTCTGGATTAG
>NZ_JALT01000004.1:60-2240 GCF_000525585.1 Streptococcus sp. ACS2 | reverse complement strand
ATTGATTATGATTCAATGAACGCAGTTGTAACTGTCAATGTCACAAAAGACGCTCAAACAGGTCTTTTGAACGCTGCAGTTACTATGCCAGCTGATACTGAGTTCAACAACTTTGCTGTTGCACCAGTTAAGACTCGTTTTGACTTCACTAAAGCTCTTGCAGGTCGTGCACTTAAAGATGGTGAATTTAGCTTCGTATTGAAAGATGCCAACGGAACTGTTCTTCAAACTAAGACTAACAATGCTAATGGTGTTATCGCCTTTGACGATTTGACATTCACAAACGCACAAGTTGGTACTCACAAGTACACTGTTGAAGAAGTTCAAGGTTCTGAAGCTGGTATGCAATATGACACAATGAAAGCTGAAGTAACAATTACTGTTACTAAAGATGGTCATGTTCTTAAAGCTGTTAATACACTTCCAGCCGACAAAGAATTCAACAATACATTCACTTCATCTCCAACACAAGCACAATTCCGCTTCACAAAACGTTTGGAAGGTAAGACTCTTGAAGCAAATGCCTTCACCTTCGAATTGCTTGAAAACGGCAATGTGATCCAAACTAAGAAGAATGCGGCTGATGGTTCAATCCAATTTGATTCAATCTCATATGCAACTGAAGGTACGCACACTTACACTGTACGTGAAGTAGCTGGAACAGATACAAACATTGATTATGATTCAATGAACGCAGTTGTAACTGTCAATGTCACAAAAGACGCTCAAACAGGTCTTCTGAACGCGGCTGTTACAATGCCTGAAGACACTGAGTTCAACAACTATGTGGTTGCTCCAGTTGTGACTAAGTTCGACTTTACTAAGAAATTGGCAGGTCGTGAACTTAAAGCAGGTGAATTCAGCTTCGTATTGAAAGATTCTACAGGTGCAGTAGTTGAAACAGTTAAGAATGATGCTGCTGGTAATGTTTCATTCTCTAACTTGTCATTCGACAACACTAAAGTAGGTACTCATACTTATACAGTAGAAGAAGTTATCCCAGCCAACAAAGAGTTTGGTATGACTTACGATAAGATGAAAGCTACTGTTACAGTTGAAGTTGCTAAGAACGGTCATTCATTGACTACGGTTACAAACGTATCTTCAACTGGTGGGGTTGATGCCAACGGTAATGCTACTGACGGTACTGCCGATAAAGAATTCAACAACAAAGTAACTCCTCCAACGCCTCCTGAATTCCAACCAGAAAAATTTGTCGTTTCTAAAGAGAAATATGACATCACTGGTCATAAATTGACTGATGATGACGATGATGTTCCTGGTAATGAGTACACAGCAACAAACACCAATCCATATGTTGATGGTGTTGCCAACAACGAACCAGAAAACTTGAATACTAAGACTGTTGAACGCGGTTCTAAATTGGTATACCAAGTATGGCTTGATACTACTAAATTCACAGAAGCTAACAACATCCAATACGTTGGTGTATCAGATACATACGATGCTGATAAATTGGACGTTAATGCCGATGACATTAAAGCATACGATTCAGTAACTGGTGCAGACGTGACTGCTAAATTCGACATCAAAGTTGAAAATGGTACAATCACTGCAACTTCTAAAGAAGAATTTATCAAAGATAAAGTAAACAACCCTGTTATCGATACTACTAAGTTCGAATTTGGTCGTTACTATAAATTTGATATCCCAGCAACTGTTAAACAATCTGTTAAAGCTGGTGCTGATATTGAAAATACAGCCAACCAAACAGTTCACGTTTACAACCCAGTAAGCAAGACAGTTGAAAAACCTGAAAAACCAACACAAAAACGTGTTAACAGCGTTCCAGTTCCAGTGGAAATGAACTTCACAAAACGTTTGGAAGGTCGTGAACTTCAAGCTAACGAATTCGAATTCGTATTGAAGAAAGACGGCGTTGAAGTTGAACGCGTGAAGAACGACGCTGCTGGTAAGATTGTCTTCAAGACTCTTAAATTTGGTCGCGATGATCTTGGTAAGACTTACAACTACACAGTTGAAGAAACTCCTGGTACAGATACAACTGTCAAATACGACACAATGGTTGCCACTGTTAAAGTTGTTGTTTCACACGACGGTACAGCTAAAGCAATCGTTGCCAACGTAACAGATGCTGCTGATAAAGAATTCAACAACCGTGTAACACCTCCAGAAGAACCTAAGTTCCAACCAGAGAA
>NZ_JALT01000003.1:0-4090 GCF_000525585.1 Streptococcus sp. ACS2 | reverse complement strand
TACTACGATGCCAACTCAGGTGCCCGTTTGTCAAATATTGACATTACTATAAAAGGGGAAACCTATCATTTTGATGCGGACGGAAACGGAACACTCATTAGTTAATGAAGTTATAGAGACTCCTTCTCAATAATGACAGATTTAAAATGAAAGGAGAATTATCATGGAAAAGAAAGTACATTTTAAACTTCACAAAGTTAAAAAACATTGGGTAACTATTGCAGTGACAGGACTTGCTTTGGGATTGAGCTTTGCAGGCCTTAGCTACGCTTCAGCTGAAGAACAGCCTACCCCTGTTAATGAAGCAACTGTTGAAGCCATCATCAAAGAAGGTGCTGTTGACGTTGAAGCTCCTGCAACTAGTGAAGCCACAACTAAACTTGCAGAAAACACACCTACTACCGCTTCGAGCGAAGCAACCACAGTGTCAGAAGCACCAGTGGCCAGCTCTGAAGTAGCCTCAACAGAAACAGTTTCTGAAAAACCAAGCTCTGAAGTAGCCTCAACAGAAACAGTTTCTGAAAAACCAAGCTCTGAAGTGACAAGCGCAGCTAGTTCGGAAGCAGCTAATTCTGAAATTATTCATTCTGAGGTAAGTGCAACAAATACACCTACAAACAACGAAAACCTCATCATAAGCACTTCTCCTGATAAAACAACTTTAGATACCTCACAAAAAGATGGTGATTTCACCATCACTGTTGAAGCGGAAGGTATCACAAAAAAGACAGATAAAAGAGAAAGTTTCGTTTCAGATGCAAATGGTGTTACCTATTATGTAGATGCAAAAGGGCAGCTGGTTACTGGACCAAGAGACATCAACGGTTTCCATTATTACTTTAACGATGACGGCACTATGGTAAAAGGGCAGCTTAGGAAAGTTGACGACAAACTGCACTTTTACGATGAAAACGATGGCAAGCTAGTAACAGACCGTTTTATTACATTCAAAGACAACCACTATATTCCAGAAGAAAACTATAGTAAAGTTGTTTACTTCAATGAACCTGCTTATATCGAACCAAACTATTATGTAATGCCTGGATTAGAACGTTACTATTTTGATAAAAATGGTAACACACTTGAGAAAGGTCGTCAGACAATTTTAGGTAACGACTATTACATCTATGACAATGGTCAAGTTGCTGTTCATAGACTAATGGAATTAGATCACAAACGCTACTACTTTGACGACAAAGGGGCCTTAGTCAAAAATAAACAATATCCTATCATCGAAAAGGGTCTATGGAAGTCTATGCCATATGTATTTTATTCAGACAACGATGGGGTGGCACATTATCTCAATAAACAACTAAACATTGTGACTTATCCGTTCCCAACTTACTATACTCTTCCTTCAGAAAATAATAGAGACTATCCAAAAAATCAATTTATGATGGACTACGAAGGTCGTTGGTATTACTTCAACAAAGACGGATTTCCTATCACTGGACCTAAAACTATTGATGGCTTTGAACTCTACTTCCATGAATCATCTCGTCCAGAAGGACATCAAGCTAAAGGCGAATTCATTAATATTGATAATAAAATTTACTACTTTGACAAAGACAATGGTCGTAAAGTCAAGGATACATCTTTTGAGTTAAACGGTATCCATTATATCGCAGATAAAGAAGGGAACATCACTATCCAAGGTGATTCTAGATTCCATAACCAATATGTCAGCGATGATAAAGGCAACTGGTATTACTACAACTCCGATGGCAATAAACTCATTGGCGAACAAAACATTGATAACGTCAAAGTTTACTTTAAGGACAGTGGAGTCCAAGTTAAAGGACACTTCGCTCCGAATGGACACTTCTATGACAAGGATAGTGGTGAACTTGTTACCAATGCTTATGTAGAAGACAATGGGAACTGGTACTATGTCGATGAAAATGGTCAAAAACTCATTGGAAACCAAATTGTTGATAGTTATCATGTTTGTTTTGACAGTGATGGTCGTCAACTAAAAGGTGAGGCTAGCTACTCAAATTCAGGTCTACCAAAACATTACTATGATTTGCATAATGGACAAATGGTTATCAACTCTCTTATTCAAATCGATGGTAAGACCTATAAAGCTGATAATGAAGGTAAACTCTCTGAAGTACCATATGCTTTAAACTATCGCAACCAAATTGTTACCGACGAATTTGAAAACAGCTATTATTATGACTACCAAGGAATGATGGTTAAAAATCAATACGTTACTATCTATCACCTAGAGAATGACTATCTTAACCCTAAAATTAGAAAAGTCACCTATTATGCAGGATATGACGGAAAATTCCTTCACGGTCCCCAAACAATAAATGGTGTTGCTACTTATTTCAATGCCTATGGTGAACAAATCAAAGACCAGTTCGCAGACGATGGTTACTATTATGATAAAGATACCGGTGCTCGTGTTAATTTAGGTGTCAACCGATCAGTTATGATAAATGGTAAATGGTATTATGTTGACCAAAACGGAAAGCAATCTAAAGGAGAGTTTATTAAACAAGGAGGAAACAAATACTACTACGATAAAAATAATGGTGAGCGTGTCATTGGAACACTTTTTGAAGTGAACGATAAACTTTATATTTCAGATCAAGAAGGTGTCATTACTGAAAAGAAAGATGATATCAAAAAAAATGGACTGTTCTATGATGACTACCACAATATCCATTATATGAATGATAATGGTCATCTAGCTAGGAACTTATACGTTCCTTCTAACCACAATGGATTTAGCGATGATACAAAACCATTTTACTATTTTGGTTCCGAAGGAATCGCTTTAAAAGGGGAGCATACTATTAATGGTGAAACAGTATTCTTCGATGAAAATGGAGAGCAAGTAAAAGGAGGTTTCGCAAAAAACGGTAAATATTACGATAAACATACAGGTAACTTAGCAAGAAATACTTTCAGAGAACGTACTGTAAGAATCGCTCGTGAATGGCGTGCTAATGGTATCTCAACTACATTCCGCTACTACCTAGATAATAGTGGCTACAAGGTGTCAGGTTATCAGACTATTAACGGTGAGGACTACTACTTCTACCCTGATGGACCACAGTTAAAAGGGGATTTCGCACCAGATGGTAGATATCACGATAAGGACACCGGAGCTTTAGTCACAAAACGTTATGTTCAAATAAAACCTTGGCATTTTATCACCGACCTAGGTAATGAGCCTATCGACCATAATTATGTTCAAGTATTTCAATTCGATAGATACCCTAGTCTAGCAGACACCTCAACTGGTGCAATTACTAGATATTTTGGTAAAAAATATTCTAATAGTTGGTACTACGTCGATGAAAATAGTCAAAAGGTAACTGGACACAAAACTATCGATAATGTGAAGGTTTACTTTGATAAAGATGGTAAACAAGCTAAAGGTATTGTTGCTGATGATGGTTATTACTATGACAAGAATACTGGTGAACTTGTTGACTTAGGACGTGACAAATTCGTTGACGTTGACGGTAATCGTTACTATGTTGGTAGTGATGGTAAATGTTACAAGGGAGAACAAAAGATTGGAGATGATTACTACTATTTCCACGATGATGGTAGACTAGGCTACGACGAATTGCGAACAATTTGGGCGGGAAATGACTACTACTACCATTATTATTACCCAAAAACTGGAAAACGTGCTAAAAATGTTGACATTACTTTTAACCACTCAATTCGTTACAAGGTGAAAGCTGAGCTTGTTCATTTCGATGAAAACGGTGATGGAAGGGTTATTAAATATATTTACGAATAATATTTATTTCACACATATAATTCCAATTTGTCTTTCAATGAAAGGAGAATTATCATGGAAAAGAAAGTACATTTTAAACTTCACAAAGTTAAAAAACATTGGGTAACTATTGCAGTGACAGGACTTGCTTTGGGATTGAGCTTTGCAGGCCTTAGCTACGCTTCAGCTGAAGAACAGCCTACCCCTGTTAATGAAGCAACTGTTGAAGCCATCATCAAAGAAGGCGCTATTGACGTTGAGGCTCCAGCGACTAGTGAAGCCACAGCTAAACCTACAGAAAATACACCTGCTACCCCTTCTAGCGAGACTGCTACAGTATCA
>NZ_JALT01000002.1:0-1878 GCF_000525585.1 Streptococcus sp. ACS2 | reverse complement strand
ACAGGTGCACTCGCAGCATTATCAGCCACAACTTCACCTTCTGCTCCAATATAACCGATAACTTCAGTAACTGGTACTGTTTCACCAGCTTGACGGGTAATCTTCAAAAGAACACCAGAATCTTCTGCTTCAAGTTCCATGTTCGTTTTATCTGACATGATTTCAAGAAGGATATCCCCCTCATTAACCACATCACCCTCTTGTTTCTTCCACTCGATGATTTCGCCTTCCTGCATGTCCACACCGAGCTTAGGCATAATAATCTCAAAAGCCATATTTTATGATACTAAGAACGCTAAAATTCGACAGAATTTTAGGAGTTTTACGTTAGTGTGCTTGCACACAAGTAAAACTATCTAAATTCCGAAGCATTTCGTTCGAGTTCAAATCGACTCGAACGCTTTAACGCCCTCTCCTTTCTATTTTAAAACTTCAGTTTTCAGATATTTTTTTACTTAAATCAACAATTCCATTGGATTTTCAATCAAATGTTTTAAATCAACCATGAATTTGGCACCATTCATACCATCTACAATACGGTGGTCAATAGTCAAGCATAGCCCCATGATTGGACGTACGACAACTTCACCATCAACAACAACCGGTGTCTGAATAGTTGCTGAAACACCAAGGATAGCTGAGTTTGGTTGGTTGATAATTGGGTTAAATGACTTGGTTCCAAACATTCCCAAGTTAGTGATAGAGAAAGTAGAACCTGACATTTCTGCCGCCTTCAATTTACCAGCCTGAGCTTTCTTGATGACATCCTTAGAGGCCACCACAAAGTCAGACAAACTCATCTTATCTGCACCATGAACGACCGGTACAATCAAGCCATCATCGAGACCAACAGCAATACCGAGATTAACAAATTTGTGTAATTCGATATTTTGCGCATCATCAATCAAGGATGCATTGAGGTAACGGTGTTCGTCTTTCATAAGGGTACGCACAACTGCCAAACCAATCAAATCAGTGAAGGTTACCTTCATGCCAGTCTTATTCATGATTGGATCAAGGACTTGCTTACGAAGAGCCATAAGGTTAGTCATGTCTACGTCATAGTTAAGGGTGAAGGTTGGCGCAGTTAAGTAAGAGTGCGTCATTCCCTTAGAGATAGCCTTACGCATAGCAGACATTGGGATAACTTCCACACCTTCTGGCAAGACTTTTTCTGGCTTAGCTTCAACCACAGGTGCAGCTGCAGCTTCCTTAACTTGAGCTGGGGCACTGATTGCAAGGACATCTTCCTTGGTAATCTTACCACCAAAGCCTGTTCCAGATACGGTAGCTAATTCAATACCAAGGTCCGCTGCAATCTTACGTGCCAACGGAGTTGCCTTAGGTTGAGCACCCTTAAAGTTCTCAACGTCATCAGCATGAACACGACCTTTTGCTCCAGTTCCTGGAACTTGAGCGAGGTCAATCCCCAACTCACGCGCTACTTTACGTGCTTTAGGTGTTGCACGTACTTTGCCACCTTCGTGTACGACAGGGGCTTGGGCTTGTGCTGCCACTACAGGTGCTTCCACAGTAGCAACTTCTTCAACTTGCGGAGCAGCTTCTGCAGCCGGTGCGCTCGCAGCATTATCAGCCACAACTTCACCTTCTGCTCCAATATAACCGATAACTTCAGTAACTGGTACTGTTTCACCAGCTTGACGGGTAATCTTCAAAAGAACACCAGAATCTTCTGCTTCAAGTTCCATGTTCGTTTTATCTGACATGATTTCAAGAAGGATATCCCCCTCATTAACCACATCACCCTCTTGTTTCTTCCACTCGATGATTTCGCCTTCCTGCATGTCCACACCGAGCTTAGGCATAATAATCTCAAAAGCCATATTTTATGATACTAAGAACGCTAAAATGCGACAG
>NZ_JALT01000001.1:0-9931 GCF_000525585.1 Streptococcus sp. ACS2 | reverse complement strand
AAAGAAAGTACATTTTAAACTTCACAAAGTTAAAAAACATTGGGTAACTATTGCAGTGACAGGACTGGCTTTGGGATTGAGTTTTGCTGGCCTTAACTATGCTTCAGCTGAAGAACAGTCTACCCCTGTTAATGAAGCGACTGTTGAAACCATCATCAAAGAAGGCGCTATTGACGTTGAGGCTCCAGCGACTAGTGAAGCCACAGCTAAACCTACAGAAAATACACCTGCTACCCCTTCTAGCGAGACTGCTACAGTATCAGAAGCACCAGTAGCTACCTTAGAAGTTCCTTCAACAGAAACAGTCTCTGAAAAACCAAGCTCTGAAGTGACAAGTACAGCTAGTTCGGAAGTAGCGCATTCTGAAACTGCACATTCTGAGGTAATTGCAACGACTAGTGAGAGTGTTACAGCTGAGAATGCGTCACCTGTCGGTGATATCCCAATCGAAAATACCACAAGAGGAACTGACCGTTCTGCCTTTACTGAAAAAAGGAATGGATTTGTTACCGAAAAAGAAGAACGCATTGAAACAGAAAACTATTTAGGTAGTCTTATTACCACAAGACATCCTTATTACGTAACTTATTACTACGATAACAACGGTAATAAGCTTATGGGATGGCAAGATATTAATGGAGAACGCTATTATTTCAAAAAAGAGCGAGAACATCCTGGTTTCGAAACCATTGATGGAAAACTCTATTACTTTACAGATAGTGCACGTATGCTCCATGATGAATTTGTTGAAGAAAATGGTCAAACTTACTATCTAGGTAGCGATGGCGTGCGAGTTTCTGGCTTACAAGATATCAAAGGACAAACCTATTACTTTAATCCTGATAGAAACGGCCAACTTAGCTACGGCTTGAACGTGGTTGGTGACAAGCTCTATCTGTTTGGAGATGCTGGCAAAGAAAATGCAGGACAATTAGTTAAAGACACACATCTCAACAACGGTGATTTCAAACTCAATATTGATCCTAATGGTATCGTTACAGTGGCAAATAACCATCCCGCTTTTCTACAAGATAATGGTGGTCACTGGTACTATATGGATAAAGATGGAAAACTTATGACTGGACCACAAACTATTGATGGTTTGACCTATTACTTTGATTCAAATGGTAGACAGGTCAAGGGGGAACGCCGTAAGGTCAATGGTAAATCCTATTTTTACGACCCAGATAACGGCGCCCTTGTGGCGAACCGCCTCGTCACCTTCAAAGCTGGACGATTCATTCCTGAAGAAAACTATGCTAAAGAAGTAAGATTTGACTTTGCTCCTTATGCAAATTATGATAACAATGAACATCCTGAACTCGAACGGTATTATCTTGGTGCCGATGGCCTACCAGTCACAGGATGGCAAACCATCAATGGTAATAAGTACTTTTTCCAAGATGATGGAAATATGGTCGTGCACAGATTTTTCAATAACTATTACTTCTACAATGATGGAACTATTGCTAGAAATAAACGATTGAATATTCCTACACACTATATTACGAGAGAATTTCCAAATATCTATGAATTTGATAATGATGGGGTTGGTAAATTCATTTCTAGTGATTTTAAGGACCTTCGACAAAAGACTGCTTATTTTGTCCAAGATAAAGATGGATACTGGCGTTACTATGATGAACATGGATTTCCTGTCGTTGGCCCTGCAACTATTGATGGCTACGACATGTATTTCCATTTAGGAACTCATAGACAAGCTAAGGGAGAGCTCGTTGATATCGATGGAAGGGTTTACTATTTTGATAAAGATAACGGTCGAAAAGTCAAAGATACAACTTTTGATTTCGATGGTAAGACCTATGTGGCAGACCAATCTGGTGTCCTCAGCATTAAAAGTCAATCAACTGAACGAAACCGCTATATCAGTGATTCCGAAGGTAACTGGTACTATGTCAATGACAAGGGTTACCTCCTCCTTGGTGCCCACACCATTGATAACGTCAACGTTTATTTCGGCACCAATGGTGTCCAATACAAAGGCCATTTTGCTCCTGATAATCACTATTACGATAAAGATAACGGTGCTTTAGTAACAGATAGATTGGTTGAGGATGGCGGCAAAGAGTTTTATGTTGATGAAAAAGGAAAGAAGTTTCACGGTACTAAATATTTGGACGGAATTCAGTACTACTTTAGATACGGCGAAAAAGGGAAAGGTGAGTTTAATTATCCATACCGTGGTGATCATTATTATGACAAAGAGACTGGTGCCCTTGTAACCGGAAAATACTTCGAACATAAGAATAACTGGTATTATGCAAATAGTAAGGGAAATATTCTGACTGGTAGAAGAGTCATCGATGGAAAGCATGTCTACTTCTACGATGATGATTACGGACAATATAAGGGTATACAAGCTAAAGATAAACTCATCATTTTAGGTGGTAAGACTTACTATTATCTTCCTGGCTCTGGTAATCGTGCTGATAATGTAACCTTGACAATCAATCACGTTACTTATTACTTCGATAATGACGGGGTTGGCCATATCCTTCGATAGTCATTTACAAGTGACTATGAACAATTACCCAACACAAAAGGAAGTCGACCAACTGTCAACTTCCTTTTTCATATCATCAATCACTGTCATACAAATAGAATCCAAATATGAACTATTCTTAAACAATTACGATTATCTTGTAAAAAAACTTGTTTGTCATAAAAAAAGTATTATAATAAAGATAGGTGAACATGTAAGCGTTTTACTAAAAACGTTGAAAGTGTACTACAGGGGATTAGGATTAGGAACTTGGCTTTAGACTTCTAACGTCAAAATAATTTTTTATGCATGAAAACTGGTCCTTAGGCACTTTGGCATGATAATCTAAGGCTCTTTTCATACACACATCAGTCTATAATATAAAACTAGAGCTTTAGAGAGAATGCTTCAAACTAAGAGCTCTAGTTTTTTGTATTTGAAGACACATGCCATAGGTTGGATTCAATAATTAAACGAAAGGAGAGAAATAAAAGTATTAGGATAAATAAGTAAAATCACTTGTTTCTAGATATAAATTACACAGCATAAGCATATTCTACTTGCCACACATTTGACGTGCTCGCCTATAAAATCTTCTTATGGCTTTAACATGGGAGATTTAGATATGGGGCTCAGTCGTTTTAACAGATCTTCTCACTTTTAACATTTTTCTGATGGCCTAGCTCCTTTATGTTACACACCTAAACATCGGTGTTCATTTTTGAAGGGAGTCTATTATGAATACTGAAATGAATTATCATTGGCAAATGTCAAAGAAACATGTCGTAGCACTTTCCTGTGCAACTGCTCTAGCTACTTTTACTTTAGTCGCACGCCCTACATTTGCGGATGAAGTAAAAATACCCGAAGCTACAGGTCAATCAACTGAAATTATTGCACCCGAACAAGAAACTGTAGTAACTAATGTTGAGATCAAAGCACCTACTACAAATCCTATCTCAACTAATACTGAGCTACCTACTAGTACAAGTACGGTTCTTAGTGAAGCTCCTAGCAGTGAAGTCGCATCATCTGAATTGGCAAGCGAATCACCAGTAGAAATCACTTCTGAACAAGAAATTAGCAATCAAGATAATGAGGCCAATAAAGCTATATCTATTAAAACGGCAACTTCAGAAGCCTCTACTACAAAAACTTCGGTAGAAAAAGTCAATGAACCTATTCCTGTCGAAGAAACAAAAACACCTACAAAAAACAGTGAACAACCTGCCCCAATCGATGAAAATGAAAAGCCAGTCACACCTTCTGTAACACTTGAAAATGCACCTCATATTTCTGGTGGACATTATTATAGTGATGATAATGGTAACTGGTATTACAAGGATGCAAATGGCAAAAATCTTGTCGGGCTGAACTATGTGGATAATGTTCCTGTTTACTTTAGCCAAGACGGTATTCAAATCAAAGGTGGTTTTGCAGAGGATGGCCGATACTATGACAAAGATTCTGGTGCTCTTGTAACCAAGGCCTTTAAAGAACTCTTAACTTATATTGGTCGTGATGATATCAACGGTCAAAACATTTATACTACTGATTGGTACTACCTTGATGCCGACGGACGGCCACTTAAAGGTCCTCAAAATCTTGGTGGTACAAACATGTACTTCTTCCCTAATGGGGCACAAGTTAAAGGACGTTTTGCACCTGACGGACACTACTATGATAAGGACTCTGGTGCGCTTGTAACTAACAGCTTTGTCCATGTCTACAACTGGAATTATCAAAATCAAGACGGAAATCATGTGAATCACTTTGTCATCACCATTCCTAATAATTCAGTCGTTGGACCTAACGGTGAAAACCAATTTTTGGATATGAGTCATTACCCACTTTCTAGCAATGATTTGAATCGCGAAGATTTCTACTATTACGTAGATGATAAGGGGGATAAACTGACAGGACCTCAAACCCTAAACGGCATCCATGTCTATTTCGACCAAAATGGTAGACAACTTAGAGGTGAGTTTGCATTTGACGAAGATGGTACTGTTCATTATTACGATGCGAAAAACGGTGCACGTGCTGAAAATACCATTGTTAGAACAAATACTGGTGCCTTCAAATTCGATGCAAATGGTAATGGACATTTGATGAAACCTGGCGAAGAAATAGATACCCCCGTCACTCCTACACCTACTGTCTCCCTAGACAATGCACCACGAGTTTTTGGTGGTCACTATTATAGTGATAACGAGGGCAACTGGTACTACAAGGATTCAAACGGTAAAAATCTCATCGGTCTCAACTTCGTTGACAACATTCCAGTCTACTTTGACAAGGATGGCAAACAAGTCAAAGGACGTTTTGCAGAGGATGGTCGCTATTTCGATAAAGATTCTGGTGCACTTGTAACAAAACGCTATCTTGAAACTGAAGATGGCAACTGGGTTTACGTCAATGATAAAGGTGATAAACTCAAGGGAGAACAAACTATCGATGGTGTTAAAGTCTACTTTGATGATTTCACTGGTACACAAGTCAAGGGACATTTTGCACCAAATGGTAAATACTATGACAAAGATTCTGGTGCTCTCGTAACCAATGCTTTTAAAGAAATCTTAACCTATATTGGTCGTGATGACATCAACAATCAAAATGTCTATACTACTGCCTGGTATTATCTCGATGCTGATGGGAAACCATTAACAGGACCTCAGACTTTTGGAAATACGAAATTGTACTTCCTTCCTAACGGAGCACAAGTCAAGGGACGCTTCGCGCCAGATGGACACTATTACGACAAAGATTCTGGTGCTCTTGTCACTAATAGCTTTGTTCACGTCTACAATTGGAATTACCGAAATCTCGATGGTGACCGCATCTTCCACTTTACAATCACCATTCCTGGAAATGATATCGTAGGTCAGGATGGACAGTATCCAAGAGAAAGTAAAGATTTAGATCGTGAAGATTTCTACTACTATGTTGATGCTAAAGGGAATAAACTGACAGGACCTCAAACCTTGAATGGCATCCATGTTTACTTCGACCAAAACGGTAGACAACTTAGAGGAGAATTCAAATTTGACGATGACGGAACTGTCCACTATTACGATGCTAAGAATGGAGCACGTGCTGAAAATACCATTGTTAGAACAAACACTGGTGCCTTCAAATTCGATGCTGACGGTAATGGACATTTGATGGGCCCTGGTGAAGTATAAGAATATAATTCAAATAACAACTATTGATATCGCATAATTACTTTGATTTAGTAATCGTTAAAAAGGAAGTCGACCAACTGTCAACTTCCTTTTTCATATCACATGTAAACTTTTTCTTCTACTTTAAGAAAACTTTAGGCTTTGCTTTATATACTATAACCATCCTAAAACTTTTCTTTTTCATAATCTCCTAAATCCAGGGCCTAGGTCCTGGATTTTTTTGTGCGGTCAAGAAATAAACGATGTCATAGGTTTTGAGCTATTGCTTTTCTTCTTTTGCCTGATTGATCATATCTAGGAAATAAGCATGTACCCTTTCGTCACCCGTTAATTCTGGATGAAAAGAAGTCACTAACATCTGATTTTCTCTAGCTGACACGATTGCCCCATTGACTTGAGCTAGAATCTCCACTTCTGGTCCAACAGCTTCAATAATCGGCCCACGAATAAAGACCATTGGGATCTCGCCTATTCCTTTAAATTCAGCATCTGTGACAAAACTGCCCAATTGGCGACCATAGGCATTTCTGGCTACATTGATGTCCATACTTGCCAAATGTTTTGTTTGGTCCCCTACTATGGTTTTGGCCAACAAAATCAGACCTGCACAGGTTCCAAATACAGGTAGTCCAGCATCAATTTTCGCCTTTATCGGCTCAAACAAGTCTAAATCATGTAAAAGTTTTCCCATGACTGTCGACTCTCCCCCTGGTAGAATGAGCCCGTCCAAATCAGCGTGGGCTTCCCAATCTTGTCGATTTCTGATTTGAACCGTTTCAACCCCAAGTGCTTTCAAGACCTGCTCATGTTCTGCAAAAGCACCTTGCAAAGCCAGTATTCCAATTTTTGTCATTTATTTTCCTCGCTCTGCCATTAGGATGTCAATTTCATCCTTGTTGATACCTACCATGGCTTCCCCCAAATCTTCTGACACTTGCGCCAAAATGTCCGGACGATTATAGTTAGTCACTGCTTTGACGATGGCTTCCGCACGTTTTTTCGGATCTCCAGACTTAAAAATCCCTGAACCAACAAAGACACCTTCAGCCCCCAACTGCATCATTAGGGCAGCATCTGCTGGCGTCGCTACACCACCTGCCGCAAAATTGACAACAGGCAACTTACCATGTTCGTGGACATAACGGACCAAATCAATTGGCACCTGCAAGTCTTTTGCAGTAATATAGAGTTCATCTTCTCTAAGATTTTGAATACGGCGAATCTCTTGATTCATGAGTCGCAAGTGGTGAACAGCCTGAACAATATCACCAGTCCCAGGTTCACCCTTGGTACGAATCATTGATGCCCCTTCAGAGATACGACGAAGAGCCTCACCAAGATCCTTGGCCCCACAGACGAAAGGCACATCAAATTTGGTTTTGTCCACATGAATAAGGTCATCGGCCGGTGTCAAAACCTCACTCTCGTCGATATAGTCAATCTCAATCGCCTGCAAAATCTGTGCTTCCACGAAATGACCAATACGCACCTTAGCCATCACTGGAATACTAACGGCGTCCTGAATTTCCTTAATCATCTTAGGATCACTCATACGTGACACACCACCTACTGCACGGATATCAGCCGGAATGCGTTCCAAGGCCATGACCGCAGCGGCTCCTGCCGCCTCAGCGATACGTGCTTGCTCAGGATTTTGAACGTCCATGATGACGCCTCCCTTAAGCATCTGTGCCAAATTTTTATTTAAGTCGTAACGATTTGTCATTGCAATCACCTCTCATGTTTTTATGCCCTTTATTTTACACAGGATGATTTTTGAAGAAAAGAGTCTTTTTCTCAAACTGTATGGGGACAATTGCTCTTTCAATCATATCTATAGACGAAAAAATAAATAAATTAGGAAAACTCTTTTATAGGCTATAACTATCACGAATATAAGAATCTTTTTATAAAATCATGGCGTTTTTGTATCCGTTTTCTATTGAAGTTATTAGAAAATAGGATTAAAATATAATCGTAAATTAATTTTTGGTGTTCATGATGTTTTAAATGTCACAGCATGAATTTACCAAGTCACCATACAAGGGGGAAAATTATGGAAAACAAAGTTCGTTTCAAACTTCATAAAGTTAAGAAACATTGGATCACAATCGCTGCCTCAAGTTTGGCTATCGGGGCTTCACTAATTGGACTAGGACAGGTCGGAGCCGATGAAGTCAAACCAGAAACGACTGCTGTTAACAGTCCTGAAAATGTCGTCTCTGACAGCAATCTTGAGACAAGTGCTAGCCTTATAACAAGAACCGAAGTAGCTCCAACGAGTACAGTTGTCGAGAATACTTCTAGTGCAGCAGTATCTACTGACACTACACCTACTAATGTCGCTACTCAGCCAATAGAAACAACTGCTACACAGCCTAGTAACGAGGCCGATAAAAAGGTTGAAACCGCTCAATCTAGTGAAACAACTATTGCTGATAGGGGTGCTGAAGTCTCATCTGAAACAAGCGACAACGTAACTACTTCACAGGAAACACCCTCACAAGGTGGCAAGTTCACATCCGATGATCAGGGTAACTGGTATTACCTAGACAACGAGGGCCACAAACTAACTGGCCCACAAACCATCGACAGCTTCAACCTCTACTTCCATGACAATGGCATCCAGGCAAAAGGTGAAAAAGTCACTATTGATGGCAAGGATTACTACTACGATAAAGATAATGGGCGTAAGGTAACTGATACAAGTATTGAAGTAGATGGTAAAACTTATCTAGCAGATGCTGATGGTATCCTAACCGAAAAAACACAACTACCTACTCAGGTCGTGACCGGTGGTCATTTCCAATCTGACAACCAAAAAGATTGGTATTACTACACTGCCAACGGTGAAAAATTGACTGGTTGGCAAAATGTTGATGGTGTCATCCTTTACTTTGATAAAGATGGCAAACAAGTCAAAGGACAAGAACGAGAGATTGGTGGAAAATACTATCGATTCGATGAGAATGATGGTTCTCTATTAACGAATCAGTGGCATCACACTTCAATTTTCAATGGCTATAGGACAGAACCTCAATATACAACTTATACTAATTACTTAGGCGAAGATGGTGCTGCATTTATTGGATGGCATACCATTGACAGTAAACGTTATTATTTCAAACCTGACGGACTTATGGCTAAAAATGATACTGTCACAATTGATGGGAAGATTTATCTTTTTGATTACCAAGGACAATTGGTCAAGAACAAATATGGCATTGTTGAAACTCCTTCAATGTTCCATGCAAACACTTCTACCTACCGTACCAATGCTAACGGCGAAGTCTTAACTGGTAAACAAATTATCGATGGAAAAGAATATATCTTTGCTTTAAAGGGTCAAGTTCTTGATGGTATCATAGGTTATGACAGCAAACTTTATCTAGTCACAGATAGTAAAATAGAAAAAAACTATTTTGGAGCCCTTTTTTCAAAAAAAACATTTTGGGGCGGGCCTAGTTTCTCTGGAATCTATGGAACTGATAAAAACGGTGTCCTCCTCGAGGGCATCCAACGAGGCTCCGATGGTTACCTTCACTACTTCCAACCAAAGGTGGAAAGTATTAACAAGCCTACGTGGAAAGAAATCGATGGCAAGCGCTATCGTCTAACAAAATCATATCGAACAGAAAGATATGCTGGTATGTACACCACTATTATCCTTACTAACGACACTTTGAAAGTCGATGATAAGACCTACACAATTGATAATGAGGGAGTAGTGACTGAATTTACGGCTAAAAACCAATTTGTTCGCGATGATTTCTGGAACTGGTACTACTACGACAAAGAGGGCAAACTCCTAACAGGCCGTCAAACCATTGATGGTGTTCAACTCTACTTTGATAAAAATGGTAAGCAAGTCAAAGGTAGCCTAGTAGACATTGATGGTAAAACTTACTACTTTGACAAAGACAGTGGGGCTATGTGGACGAATACCACTCTCGAAAAAGACGGCAAAACTTATATCATCGATGAAAACGGTGTGGCTACTGAGAAAGTGAATTAAAAAGGAAAGACAAAATATTTCTACCACTTTAAGAAAACTTTAGGTTTTAATTTATATGCTATAACTATCCTAAAACTTTTCTTTTTCATAATCTCCTCAATCCAGGGCATAGACCTTGGATTTTTTTGTTTTTAGAAAAGTCTGTAGCAACTAAAATCATTCCCTCTCTCACTCGCATCACAATGTAATCGTTTTCTTATTTTTATCAAAATTTCTTATATTTTCTTG